>NZ_JBSGVD010000011.1:0-213665 GCF_053608285.1 Nocardia sp. NPDC055053
GCCCTGAAGGGCCACCGGTCAGGCACCGGTGCTTGCTCCTACGTCGCCTACGCACCGGCGCCTGACCGGCGACCCGGCCGCGAACGGCCACTGCGTGGCCGCCGCTCCTCGAGGTCGCGGGTGCGCCGAGCACGTTGGCATTCGAAGGTGACCATCTCGATGTCAGCCTTCGCTGTCGGGCAGTGGACCGCAAGACCTTGCACGGTGCAAGTCGTCCACGTGGCTGTGCGCCGGAGGTCGGCCTCCGGCGCACAAACGCATCTATTGTACTCAGCCGCGGCCGGTGTAGTTCGGGGCCTCGACGGTCATGGTGATGTCGTGCGGGTGGCTCTCCTTGAGACCCGCCGCGGTGATCTGCACGAACTGAGCGCCCTGCAGGTGCTCGATGTTCTGCGAACCGGTGTAACCCATGGCCGCGCGCAGGCCGCCGACGAGCTGGTGGATCACCTGGTTGACCGGACCGCGGAACGGGACGCGACCCTCGATGCCCTCGGGGACCAGCTTGTCCTCGGCGAGCACGTCGTCCTGGAAGTAGCGGTCCTTGGAGTACGACTTGGCCTGGCCGCGGCCCTGCATCGCGCCGAGGGAGCCCATGCCGCGGTAGCTCTTGAACTGCTTGCCGTTGACCAGGATCAGGTCACCGGGGGCCTCGGCGGTACCCGCGAGCAGCGAGCCGAGCATCACGGTGGACGCACCGGCCGCGATGGCCTTGGCGACGTCACCGGAGTACTGCACGCCACCGTCGGCGATCACCGGCACACCGGCGGCCTTGCACGCGGCGACGGCCTCGAGGATCGCGGTGATCTGCGGCGCGCCGACACCGGCGACCACGCGGGTGGTGCAGATGGAGCCGGGACCGACACCCACCTTGACAGCGTCGACGCCCGCCTCGACGAGCGCGGCGGCGCCGGCGCGGGTGGCGACGTTGCCGCCGACGATCTGGATCCGATCGCCCACCTCGGCCTTGACCTTGGCGACCATCTGCAGCACCTGCGACTGGTGGCCGTGCGCGGTGTCGACGATCAGCACGTCGACCTGGGCGTCGGCCAGCGTCATCGCACGCGACCAGGAGTCCTGGCCGACACCGATCGCGGCGCCGACCAGCAGGCGGCCGTCGCGGTCCTTGGTGGCGTTGGGGTACTGATCGGTCTTGACGAAGTCCTTGACCGTGATCAGGCCGCGCAGGCGGCCGTTGCCGTCGACGATCGGCAGCTTCTCGATCTTGTGGCGGCGCAGCAGACCCAGCGCGGCCTCGGCGGTGACGCCCTCCTGGGCGGTGATCAGCGGCGCCTTGGTCATCACCTCGTCGACGCGGCGCTCCTGATCGACCTCGAAGCGCATGTCACGGTTGGTGATGATGCCGACCAGCGCGCCGGTCTCGTCCACCACGGGCAGGCCCGAGATGCGGAACCGGGCACACATCGCGTCGACCTCGGCGAGGGTGTCGGTGGGACGACAGGTGACCGGATCGGTCACCATGCCGGCCTCCGAGCGCTTCACCGTCTCCACCTGCGCGGCCTGATCGGCGGCCGACAGGTTGCGGTGCAGCACGCCCATGCCGCCCGCACGCGCCATGGCGATGGCCATGCGCGCCTCGGTGACGGTGTCCATGGCCGAACTCACCAGCGGGGTGCGCAGGGTGATCTCCCTGGTGAGCCTGCTCGAGGTCTCGACGGAACTGGGGATGAGATCCGAGGCGGCAGGCAGCAACAGCACGTCGTCGAACGTGAGGCCGAGCATGGCGATCTTGGTCGGATCGTCGCCACCCGTAGGAGGGCGCACCGCGATTCGTTCGCCCGACACGGGATTACTCATTCGGATCGACCCCTCCTGGTCGTCGGTAGCAACGTACGCCGAAAGCTGCGATGCGACGGTGCTGAGCGGAAAAGATTGATGGTCGGTGAGAACAAGCTCGCCGACGCCCGCATTCCATGGTATCCGGCGGGCGAACACGCCTGTGAAGTGAGCCCCGCGGCAAACTTGCCCGGTGCATCGCTGGCGCAGACCACCAAGTACTGCGTACCGTGGGGATGTGCGTGACCATCTACCACCTGGCCTACCGCCGGATCCCTTCGCCGGAGACCCCTCCGACCCGTCTGCCGCGCTCGATGCCATCGAGCCCGGTGAGCCGCTGGATCCTCATGAGCGCCTCGCGGTCGAGGAAGATCTCGCCGACCTCGCGGTGTACGAAGCCCTGCTCGCCCATCGTGGCATCCGCGGGCTCGTCGTCAGCTGCGAGGACTGTCGGCAAGATCACTACCACGACTGGGACATGCTGCGGGCGAACCTGCTCCAGCTACTCGTCGACGGCACCGTCCGTCCGCACGAGCCCGCCTACGACCCGACGCCCGAGGCGTACGTCACCTGGGACTACTGCCGCGGCTACGCGGACGCATCGATGAACGAGGCGTTCCACGGCGACGGATTCGACGGCTTCGACAACTGAGCTGCTCGCCAGGCCCGCTCTCCCGCGCCGGTCACGCATGCGCGGGAGACGATGGCGCCCGGCTCCGAACACAACGACGAAGGCCCCGAACCTGAGGTTCGGGGCCTTCGTCGTGGCTGGGAACGATCAGGAAGACGGCACCGCGGGCGGTGCGGGCAGGATCGTCATGGTCGGCGGGGTCTGCAGCGTCGACGGAACCGTCGGCTGCGATGTCGGGACCACCGTTGGCACGGTGACCGGCGGTTGTTCGACGATGGTGGTCTGTGGCGTTGTCGGCTCGGCCGTCGCCGGGGGCGGCGTGCTCGGCACGGTGGTCACCGGCGGCACCGTCGGTTCGATGGTCTCCGGCGGGACGACCGGCTTGGTCTCCGGACCCGGCGACTGCATGATCACCGGCGGTTCGGACGGCGAACCGGTGGTACCCGTACCTGGACCGGTCGGCGCCAGCGGAGCCGTGGTGGCCGGGTTACTCGTGGCCGGAGCCTGCGAGGGCGAACTCGGCTTGGTCGAGCCGGGCGACGCCGGTGTCGACGGCGCCAGCTGCGCGGCGATCTCGGGGGCCCGCTTGGCCAGCTCGTCCCGCAGCAGGTTCCAGCGGGCGACCAGATCTTCCCGCTTGCCCTGGTCGTTGACCTGGGTCGCGGTGGCCGAAGCCTGTTCCAGCATGACCCGCGCCTGCTCCGGGTTGCCCGCGTCGAGCATGTTCTGCGCGGCGACCAGATCGTCGTCGACCCGTGCGACGACGGTCGACTGGGCCTGCTCGCTGAACACGACCTCCTTGACCCGCCACAGCGGATCACCGGGGGCGGCGCTGTAGGAGAACGCCGTGATACCGCCGAAGACCACGGCCAGCGCCGCAGCAGCTCCGAGAATGGGGCGTACCAGCCGTAGACGTCCGCGCGAGGAAGCTCCGACCCGAACCTGCCGCGCGCCGATCTCCTGATTGACCGCCGCGAACACGGTGTCCAGATCAGGGCCCGCGGGCATCGGCTCGGCCAGGAGATCGGCCCGCCAATCCGCGAGTAACGACGCCAGCTGGAATTCCTCGGGGCTGTCGGTACGCACCGGGCCGTCGCTCGCGATCGCGTCGATCAGCGCATCGTCGCTGCGCACCGCCGCAATGTCGACCGGACCGGAATCACCGGCATCCTCGGCGGCGTAGGGACCGCTGTCGTGCGACCCACGCCAGACCTTCCGGTCGCCTCGACCGCGCTCGCCATCCCTAGCCATACATTTCACCTGCCCTCGCCACTTGTGACTTCAGTTTCGCGAGTGCCCTGTGCTGGGCCACCCGTATCGCCCCCGCCGTGCTGCCCACGGCGACTGCGGTCTCTTCTGCTGACAGACCCATGACCAAGCGCAGGATCAGGATTTCCCGATGTTTCTCGGGGAGCGTGGCCAGCAGAGTGTTCATCTGCCTGCTCGTCTCCGAGTCGAGAGCTCGCTGCTCCGGTCCCTGGTCGGTGGATATGACATCTGGTACTTCGGCCATCGCCTCCGCCTTGTTACGGGCGGCGTTGCGATGGGCGTCGGCGACCTTGTGCGAAGCGATGCCGTATACGAAGGCCATGAAGGGCCGACCCTGATCCTGATAGCGGGGCAGGGCGGTCATCACAGCCAAACAGACCTCTTGCGCAACGTCGTCCGCGGAGAGCTGCCCGCGCTCCGCGGCTCCGATCCGAGCTCGGCAGTAGCGGACTACCAACGGCCGGATCAGTTCCAGTACCTGAGCTAAAGCAGTCCTGTCGCCCTGCGCAGCCGCAGCGACGGCGAGGTCCAACTCTTCGCCCATATGCGTCATCGTCAGAGATTTTCCTGGCGTTACGAGTGGCGCGGTCTGATGTGACCGAGCTTCCACCGAAGTGGCGGAACGGGACTAACAATAGCGACCCGTTGATCACCCGCGAGCGGGCCTGGCCCCTTCTATGAGACCTCTCAGGAAGATCACCGGAACCGGATTACGAAGCAGGCAGCCTGAAATCCCCGCCCCACGTGCGGATTCGGGCCGCGTGATCTGCGGCTTCGTCCGCGGCGGCCCTGGCTTCTGCCTGCTCACAGACCCCGGCGCGCAGCATCGCGGTGGCCCATCGCAGGGGCAGCAAAGCGTGCTCGCGGCAGTCGGTATCGACCGCGCGAGCCAGTTCCGCGGAGCGGTCCGCGTCGCCGCCCGCGGCGGTGGCCGCGGCGACGAGCAGAGCCGATTTCACCCGGTGCCGCACCGATGGCAGCGCGGCGGCGAGCTCGACCGCGAGCTCGGCGTCGCGCAACGCGGGCGCGGCCTCGCCGCCCGCGAGCGCGGTCTCCGCGCGCACCCAGTGCCACCGCACCGCGCAGCGGGCCGGGGCTTCGGCCAGCAGCGGTTCCACCCGGCCGAGCAGCCTGCGAGCCAGGGCGAGTCTGCCGGTGCCGAGCGCGTCGGCGGCCAGGCCGGTGAACGCGTCGGCCAGCGCCTCGGCGCGATCCGGTCCGGTGGCGCCGAGCGCGAGATTCGCCGCGCGGCCGTCGAAGGCCGCCGCGGCGGCGTGGCCGCCGAGCTGACGCAGCAGCGATCCGCGGGTGCTTTCGACGCGCGATCGCAGCGCCGGATCGATCCGGGTTCCGGCGAGTACACGCAGGTCGGCTCGGGCGGCGGCGTATCGGCCCTGTCCACCGAGCGCGACGGCGCGATACCACCGCTGCGCGGGGTCGGCCGGTTCCGGCAACTCCGCAGCGGCCCGCCCGGGAGTGGGCCCGAAAGCTGTCGAAACGAGTATTTCGGAACCGATACCCGCGGGTGAAGCCGTTCTCTGCACGCCGAGACTGTAGCCGCCACCGCGCACCCGTGGTTCTCGTGATATGCCACAACCACGCCCGGACAGCTACCACTCAGCTTTTGCCCCGGCAGGCGATGTTGCCATCAGGTAAATCTCCGCCCGCCGCCGCCCTTACCGCAATGTTTCGAATTCACATGCGTTTCGCGCAATTAACCTCGGCGCCCCGTTTCAGCCATCTCCACCGAGCCCGTGCACGAGGGTCGTTGTGATCCGTACCACCCGGCCGGGGCGAGGAGCACCTGGCAGAACCCGCCTCTGAACGGCGCGACCTGGGAAAATGCCGACCGGCGCGGACGTCGCGCGGCGACCGATCCATAGCCAACCGAACAGTATGGACGGAACGAGTGTGAAATGTAAACAGTGCGCAGGTTAAATTTCAGCGTTGCAGATTTACGGAACCAATGCGCGGAACTATTGACGGAATTTCCCGCCTGCACCTAACGTAGCTCATCGCCGGGGTCGGCGCCGCGCGAAATTGCAGCGACCATCCAACGGCACCGTCAGGCACCGTCGAGCCGGCCACCTCTACCGGGGTGGCGCGAAGACCTGCCGCACCAACTTCGCTCGACAACGCTGACGAGCTCGCACCACAAGGAGTTCACCATGCCCATGCCCACCCACCTCCCCGGTCCGAACGCCGACGTCTGGGATTGGCAGATGCGTGGCTCGTGCCGCGGTCAGGACTCCGCGGTCTTCTTCCATCCCGACGGCGAGCGCGGCCGCGCCCGCACCGCGCGCGAGATGCGCGCCAAGGAGATCTGCCGGGCCTGCCCGGTGCTGATGCAGTGCCGCACCCACGCGCTGAAGGTCAGTGAGCCCTATGGCATTTGGGGCGGGATGTCGGAGACCGAACGTGAGATGCACGCGCGCCGCAACCGGCGCCGCATGGCCGTCTAGGCACCTCGGCAAATCCGATCCCATCCGCCCGGCGTGGCGTGCCGAATCTCTAGCAAATAGCTGGCACGCGATCAAAGCACCCCCGGGCGAAGGGAGGTCATAGCCGCGGGCTAGATTCGTGACCGATGACACAGAATGGGTTCCGAAGCGAAGCCTTCCCACCGAGCGTGGATTCTGCAGTTACCGCACGCGCGGCCGAAGGAGTCGAGCTAGCTGCACTATTAGAACGATGCGGCCTGTCCGACCAGCATGCTTTTGCCGAACTGTACGACCGGACGTCTGCGCGCGTCTTCGGCCTGATCCTGCGGGTCCTCCACGACCCGGGATACGCGGAGGAGACCACGCAAGAGGTCTATCTCCAGATCTGGCGCACCGCAACGAGTTTCGACCCCACCAAGGGGTCTGCGGTGACCTGGCTGATGACGTTGGCGCACCGGCGGGCGGTCGACCGGGTTCGCGCCGAGCAAGCCCATTCCCAGCGCGAAGTCGCGTACGGGATAAGGGTTCTCGGCAACGAATTCGACGAGGTCACCGAGGAGGTGGAACGCAGACTCGAACAACAGGCCGTCCAGCGCGGGCTCTCGACATTGACCGAGACCCAACGCGAGGCGATCTCGCTCGCCTACTACGGCGGGCGGACCTACGCTGAGGTAGCACAGCATCTCGGCATAGGATTACCGACCGTTAAGTCCCGGATTCGGGACGGATTGACACGACTGAAGAAAAGTTTGGGGGTGACGTGAGATGAACGAAGCCCAGATCGATCTCGCGCACACCGTCGCGCTCGGATTGATCGACGACGAAGACCATCACACGATCCACACCATCATCGATACCGAAAATCCCACGCTCCGTACCGAGTTCCTGCGAGAGCTCCGCGGCACCCGCGAAGCTCTCGCCGTTCTCGCGTCGACCACACCTGCCCCACCGCCGCCTTCCCTGCGCACACGCCTGCTGGCGGCGATTCTCGCCGAAGAACCTCCGGTAGCGAGCTAGCAGACAACAAAAGGCCCCCGAACCGCTTGCGGTCCAGGGGCCTTCGTCAGTTGTGCGTCAGTGCGCGTGACCGTGATGCCCGTGGTTGTCGGCCTCTTCGGCCGGCTTCTCCACGATGGCGCTCTCGGTGGTCAGGATCATCCGCGCGACCGAGGCGGCGTTCACCACGGCGGAGCGGGTCACCTTGACCGGGTCGACGACACCGTCGGTGAGCAGATCACCGTAGGTGAGGGTGGCGGCGTTGAAGCCCTCCTTGCCATCGGCGACCTTGCTGACGACCACAGCGCCGTCGATACCGGCGTTGGTGGCGATCCAGAACAGCGGCGCCTCGAGGCCCTTGCGAACCACCTCTACGCCGACGGCCTGGTCACCGGTCAGCGAGTCGCGCAGCTCGACCAGCGCGGTCGCGGCCTGCACCAGCGCGGTGCCACCACCGGGGACGATGCCCTCCTCGACCGCGGCCTTGGCTGCGGCCACCGCGTCGTCGACGCGGTACTTGCGCTCCTTGAGCGCGGTCTCGGTGGCCGCGCCGACGCGGATCACCGCGACGCCACCGGCCAGCTTGGCGAGACGCTCCTCGAGCTTCTCGCGGTCCCAGTCGGAGTCGGTCGCCTCGATCTCGCGACGCAGCTGCGCGCTGCGCGCGGCGATGTCGTCCGCGGTGCCCGCACCGTCGATGAGCACGGTCTCGTCCTTGGTGACGACGACGCGACGCGCCTGACCGAGCTGATCGATGGTCGCCTCGCGCAGGGTGACACCGAGATCGGGGTTGATCACGGTGCCGCCGGTGACGACGGCCAGGTCGTCGAGGAACGCCTTGCGGCGGTCACCGAAGAACGGCGCCTTGACCGCGACGGCCTTGATCGTCTTGCGGATCGAGTTGACCACCAGGGTCGACAGCGCCTCGCCCTCGATGTCCTCGGCGATGATCAGCACGGCCTTGCCGGACTCGGCGATCTTCTCGAGCAGCGGCAGCAGGTCGGGCAGCGAGCTGATCTTGTCGCGGTGCAGCAGGACGTAGGTGTCCTCCAGCACGGCCTGCTGGGTCTCGGGGTCGGTCACGAAGTAGGGCGAGAGGTAGCCCTTGTCGAACTGCACGCCCTCGGTGATGACGAGTTCGGTCTGCGTGGTCGAGGACTCCTCGACGGTGACGACGCCGTCCTTGCCGACGGTGGTCAGCGCCTTGCCGACCATCTCGCCGATCTCCTCGTCGCGCGAGGAGACGGTGGCGACCTGGGCGATGGCCTTCTCGCCGGAGACCGGGGTCGACGCGGCGAGCAGCACCTCCGACACCTTGTCGGCGGCCAGCGCGATGCCCTGGCCGAGGGAGATCGGGTTGGCGCCCGCTGCGACGTTCTTCAGGCCGGCGCGCACGAAGGCCTGGGCCAGCACGGTCGCGGTGGTGGTGCCGTCGCCCGCGACGTCGTTGGTCTTGGTGGCGACGCTCTTGACGAGCTGGGCGCCGAGGTTCTCGAAGGGATCTTCGAGGTCGATGTCACGCGCGATGGTGACACCGTCGTTGGTCACGGTCGGGCCACCGAAGGCCTTCGCCAGCACGACGTGGCGGCCACGGGGACCGAGGGTCACCTTGACGGCGTCGGCGAGCTTGTCGACACCGCGTTCCAGAGCCCGGCGAGCCTTCTCGTCGAACTCGATCTGCTTTGCCATAGGGGATTCAGCTCCTGTGTGAGAACGCAATCCGCCCCGGGTCGCTGGACGACGCCGGGGCGGAAAGCGAATGCGGCGTTGGCCTACTTGGTGACGACGGCCAGGATGTCGCGCGCCGACAGGATGAGGTACTCCCCACCCTGGTACTTGATCTCGGTGCCGCCGTACTTGCTGTAGATGACGACGTCGCCTTCCTTGACGTCGACGGGGATGCGGTCACCCTTGTCGGTGATCCGGCCCTCGCCGACGGCGATGACGGTGCCCTCCTGCGGCTTCTCCTTGGCCGTGTCCGGGATGACCAGGCCGGAGGCCGTCGTCGTCTCGGCCTCGTTGGCCTGGACGAGGATCTTGTCCTCGAGCGGCTTGATGTTCACGCTCGCCACGTTGAGCCCTCCACTTTCAGGGGAAATTCGGTCGTCCGGAACTGTTGTTCCGGACCGGGTTTCGGTCTACATGCGACCCTGCGCGTCAGCCCCGTCGTCGCGGGTGCCGGGACCCGAAGCCCAGTAGTCGACTGGCACAAGCACAGCTACACAGTGCCGACTAGCACTCTATACGTGAGAGTGCCAGCGCTCAAGGCCGGGTTCTGCCAATGTCGCGTTTTCGACACGCCCACACTCGCCAGTGATCTTCACATCGCCTGTCAAGATCTGTAACGTTCGCATAACAGGGTGTGAAAGGATATGTATAGCGTTCCATCGAGATGGTCGGCGTCACAGAACCATCCGCTCGAAGGGAGGTGAACATGCGAACATCCCTCGGCATCTCTGCCGGTAACGAGGTGGTGTGCTCAGCACTGGTCGCCACCGGACCCTCCGGTGAGCAAAGCTTCGACTACCGGGTCGTCTCCGCCGACGCGGCGCATTCCGACCTCGGTGATCTCGTGTCGTCCTCGATCGAGCTGATGACCACCCAGCTGCCCGTCTCCCAGAGCGCGGCCATGGCCGGCGAACCGCTCGGGCGCTACACGGGCGCGCATCGCAGGGCCGAGTCGGCCCGTACGCGGCCACCGACCAGCGTCGCCGTCGCGTATCGGAACAAGGAGCAGGCCCAGGCAATTCGCGCGGCCACCACCCGGCATCGTGATCTTCGATTAGTGCCAGAGGGCACCGCGGCGATGACCTACTTACGCGATACCGGGCTGCTCGATCGCTACGCCACCGTCGCCGTGGTCGACCTCGGCGCGACCGGACTCACCGTCACCGTCGTCGACTACGCCGACGGCACGATCCTGCACACCGAGCGCACACCGTCGCTGAGCGGTAACGCCATCGACGAGCTGATCTACCACCATCTCGTCGACCTGCACTACGCCCGCCGCGGCACCAGGCCCAATCGTGGCACCCTGACCAATCGGGGCAGGGCGGCCAAGGAGCACCTGTCGATCGCGCCCGCGGTCACCATCGATCATGTGGCCGGTCAGCCGCTCAAGCTCACCCGATCCGATTTCGAGGAACTGATCGGCGGGCTGCTGCGCAATATCGCGCTGTTCTCCGCGTCGGTGTTCAGCCGGGCGCCGAAGTATCCCGAGGCGGTCGCGGTGATCGGCGGCTGCGCCAACATCCCCGCTGTCGTCGATACGCTGCACGAGCGATTAGACGTCCCGGTGCTCACGGTGCCCGATCCGGAGGCCGTGATCGCCAAGGGCGCTGCGCTGGTCGCCGATGCCGCCGCCCCGTCGGCCCTGTTACCCGCCGCGCTCGGTGACGCGCCGAGCGGCACGTTCACCAAGGTGGCCGGGACGCTGGCCGGCGCGGTCGTCGTCGTCGGCCTGGTGATCGGCTATGGCGTGCAGGCCATCACGCCCGACGCCCCCGATGTCACCCCGGCGGGCACAAGCAGCTCCGTGCGGCAGCCATTACCCGTTGCGCCGCAATTATCGCCGGCACCGCAGAACCGCGAGAGCGGCGACCGCACCGGTGTCACCACGGCGCCGCCAACCACCGAGACCCAGACGCCGAGCCCGATCGCGCCCACCACGCCCGCGCCGGCCAGCTCGGCCCCGGCGCCCAGCCCCTCCGAGCCCAGCTCGACGGCCCCGACGCTGCGTCCCGACCCGAACCTGCCGCAGATCCCGTATCCGGAATCGCCACTCGGCCCGATGAACAGCGGATCCTCCGGCGGCCAGCAACAGCGTCCGTCGACACCGAACACCTCCCCCACCCAGGCACCAGCCCATGGTGTCCTGCCCGTGCCGCCTGCCGCGAGCACACCGAGCGAACCTCCGCTCCAGCTGATCGACTAGCTGCCGCACGGCCATTGTCGCCACCGCCGCGCCGGTTATCGAGCATGCGGACAATCGTGCGCATCAGGCAGCGGGCATAGGGGCCGGGACGATCAGCCGCGCAGGGCACTCACCGACACCGGCAGACCCGGATCCGTGGCGACGGTCAGCTCGGCGGGTTGCGCACCCGCCGCGATCACGTGGGCGCCCAGCGCCGCGATCATCACGCCGTTGTCGGTGCACAGCCGCGGCTTGGGCACCCGCAGTGTCAATCCCGCCGCGATGCAACGCTCTTCGGCGAGCGAGCGGATGCGGGAGTTGGCGGTGGCGCCGCCGCCGAGCACGATGGTGTCCACCCCGACGTCCTGCGCGGCGCGCACGGCCTTCATGGTGAGCACGTCGGCGACCGCCTCCTGGAAGGACGCGGCGATATCCGGGATCGGCAGCTGCTCGGGCGTGATGCCCTGGCGCTGCGCCGCTTCGACGTAGCGGGCGACCGCGGTCTTGAGGCCGGAGAAGGAGAAGTCGTAGCGAGCATCACGCGGCCCGGTCATGCCGCGCGGGAACGCGATGGCTCGCGGATCGCCACCGGCGGCCGCCGCGTCAAGGTACGGTCCGCCGGGGTAGCCGAGGCCGAGCAGCCGGGCGACCTTGTCGAACGCCTCGCCCGCGGCGTCGTCGACGGTGCTGCCGAGTTCGGTGATCGGCTCGCCGAGCTCGGTGACCTGCAGCAGGTGCGTGTGCCCGCCCGAGACCAGCAGTGCCACCGCCGGTGGCAGCGGGCCGTGCTCGAGCGTGTCGACCGCGACGTGCCCGCCGAGGTGGTTGAGCGCGTAGAACGGCACATCCCAGGCCGCGGCGTACGCCTTGGCCGCGGCGACACCGACCAGCAGCGCACCGGCGAGGCCGGGCCCGATGGTGACGGCGAGCGCGTCGGGCTTGCTGATCCCGGCCGCGGCCAGTGCCCGGCGCATGGCGGGCACGATCGCCTCGAGATGCGCGCGCGAGGCGATCTCGGGGACAACGCCGCCGAAGCGGGCGTGCTGATCGACGCTCGAGGCCACCTCGTCGGCGAGCAGGTCGAGCGATCCGTCCGGGTTGCGCCGGACGATGCCGACTCCCGTTTCGTCGCAAGAGCTCTCGATGCCCATGACGATCACGACAGCACCTCGTCCTGCCTGCCGCGCGCGGCCCATTCGTCGGCCGCGACGGTGAGTTCGGGCCGCCGCATGGTGTACGCGTCGGCGCCGCTGGGGTGGTAGTAGTTCTTGCGCAGCCCGATGATGTGGAAGCCGTGCTTGGCGTAGAGCGCGATGGCGGGCGCGTTGTCGGTGCGCACCTCGAGGAACACGGGGCCGCCGCGTTCGGCGGCCGTGGCCAGCAGCGCCTCCAGCAGCAGCGTGCCGATGCCGCCGCGATGGCAGTCCGGGTCGACGCCGATGGTGTGCACCTCGGCCTCCGGATGGGCGGCGTCACCGAGCAGCGCGATGCCCGCGTAACCGACCATGACGCCGTTCGCGTCGCGAGCGGTGATGTAGCGGTTGTGCGCGCCTGCCAGCTCGGAGCGGAACGACACCGCCTGCCACGGGTCGTCCTCGGGGAACAGCAGATGCTCGAGCTCGACGCAGCGGTCGATATCGGCAGGGGTCATCGGTTCGATCCGGTACACGGCGCTCACGCCCCGGTCCGGTCGAGGGTGCGGAAGCTGTTCTCGACGGCGTCGGGCCTGCGCAGATACAGCGGGACCAGCGCCTCTGGCACGGTTCCGGCCAGCAGCTCGCGCGCGGCGACCGCCACCAGCCCCGCGGGCGAGGGCGACTCGCTGGGCAGCACCGGCAGATCGAAGTAGTCGACGTGCGCGGCCGAACCCGCGACCGCGACGGCGTCGCCGAGCGGCACCTCGGTGGGCTTGCACACCTCGGGACCGGCGACCCGCGCCCCGTTCAGGTAGCGGGCCCAGTACACCTCGCGCCTGCGCGCGTCGGTCACAACGAGCAGCTCCCCCGTCTCGCGCTGCTCGCCCGCGGCATCGGCGGCGATGGCGTCGAGACTGCACACGCCGTGCACCGGTAATCCGAGCGCGTCGCCGAAGGCGGCGGCGGTGGCCATCCCGACCCGCAGGCCGGTGAACGGGCCAGGCCCGACACCGACGACGAGCGCGTCGAGTTCGTCACGACGCACCCCGGCTTCGGTGAGGCATTCCAGGATCTGCGGGGTGAGCACTTCGGCGTGGGCGCGCGCGTCGACCTTCACTCGGGCAGCGCACGTCGCCACGGCGGGCCGGGAGTCCGCGTCGGCGGCAGGTGACAGATGCACCAATCCCGCTGTAACGGCGGGTGTCGCGGTGTCGACTGCTAGTACGAGCATGATTGTCTCAACAATACCGGGTGGTATCGGCGCCCGGCGCGCAGCTGTGCTCGCCGGTGGGCGGGTTATCCGATCCACTCCCAGATCGCCGTGCGCACATCGGATTCCGGTTCCCGGGCGAGTTGCACCCGCAGATGCCGCTCCGAGAGGTGTTCGACGACACCTTTGCCCCACTCGACCACCACCACCGCGTGATGCAGGTCGGTGTCGAGGTCGAGCGCGTCGAGCTCATCCAGGTCGCCCGCGAGCCGATACGCGTCGACATGCACCAGCGCCACCCCTGGTGTGCCGTCCGGGCGCTGCCCGGCCTTGTGCGCCCGCGCGATGATGAACGTCGGCGAGCTGACCCGGCCCAGCACTCCAAGCCCGGCAGCGATTCCCCTGGTCAGGGCCGTTTTCCCGGCGCCCAGCGGACCGTCGAGCACCACCAGGTCGCCCGCGCGCAGTGTCGCGGCCAGTTCCCGGCCGAACGCCTCGGTGTCCTCGACCGTGGTCAGGACACGCTGCTGTGGGTCAGCCACCGACGGCCTCCCCGCCACGCGCGTCGCCGAAGCCCGCGCTCGCCAGCAGCCGGTCGAGTGCGTCCAGCGTCACATCGGGGAATTGCAGGTGTGGCATGTGCGCGGCCTCGTTGAGCCGCACCAGCTCGCTGTTGGGCAGCGCTTCGGCCAGCACGTGCGAGTTGCGGAACGGGATCACCATGTCGTGCGCGCCGGACAGGACCAGCACCGGGATGTCGGCCAGCACCGGCAGCGCGGCCGACTCGTCGTGCAGCTCAATCGCTTTCAGGAATTTCTCGATGGTGCCGACCGGGGTGCGGTCGATCATCATGGTGGTGAACCGCGACAGCGTCGGGCTCACCTGACCGTGGAACGAGCTGACGTGCAGGATCGGCGCGACCAGCTGCTTGCTCGCGGTCCGGCTCACCTGGACCAGGGCGGGCGCGGTCCGCACCGCCATCCGGAATCCGTCGATCGCGGGATGGCGCAGCAGCTGCGGCAACCCGGTCGCGGTCACCTCGGCGGCCGCGGTACTGAACAGCCCGACCGCGATCACCCGCGACGCGACCAGTTCCGGGAACTGCGCCGCCGCGGCGAGCACAGCCATCCCGCCGAGCGAATGCCCGACCAGCACCACCGGCCCGGCGGGCGCGCACTCGCGCACCACGGCGGCGACATCGTGGCCGAGTTGTGCCACGGTGCAGCTCTGGGTGCTCGGGGTGCCGGAGCGGCCGTGACCGCGCTGGTCGAAGAAGACCATCCGGACCCGATCGCCCCACTGCCTGGCCAGATCACGGCGCTGGAAGTGGAACGATTCCATGCTGTTGCAGAAGCCGTGCACGAACACGATCGTCAGCTCGGCGGAGTCGTCGCCGTAGGTGCGGGTGGCCAGCGACACACCGTCGTCGGCGATCACGACACCCGGTTCGTCCTCATCGATCAGGGCGAAGTTCTCGTCGCGATACTCGTCACGTTCGGCGGGCCACAGCACGCGCGCGCCGATCCGGCGCAGGGTGTGCGCCACGGCGAGCGCGCCGAGCAGGCCCGCGGTCGCCAGCCCGCCGCGCAGGATCACGGATCCGCGGCTCATCGGCCGGTCCCCACATACCGGCGGACGGCTCTGCCGCGCGGTGAGCACACGATCTCGTAGTCGATCGTGTCGAGCAGCCTGGCCCAGTCGAGCGCGTGCGGGTGGCCCGCGCCGCCGCCGAACAGCACCGCCCGATCGCCCGCCCGCACGCCGCCAGCGTTGTCGCCGAGGTCGACCATGAACTGGTCCATGCACACGCGCCCGACATTACGGTGCCGGGAACCGCCGAGCCACACCTCGAAACGTCCACTCAGCGAGCGGAATACGCCGTCGGCGTATCCCGCTGGCACCAGCGCCACCGTCGTGTCGCGCGGCGCGGTCCAGCGATGCCCGTACGACACGCCCTCCCCCGCGGCCACCCGCTTCACCAGCGTGACCTCGGCTTGCAGTGTCATCGCCGGGCGCAGGCCGAAGTCGCCGAGCTCCGGGATCGGGGACAGTCCGTAGACGGCGATGCCGGGGCGCACGAGGTCGAAGTGCAGGTCGGGCCTGGTCAGCGTCGCCGCGGAGTTCGCCAGATGGACCTGCTCGGGTTCGAGCCCCTGTTCCTTGGCCTGGGCGATCGCCTCCAGGAAGCGCTCCCGCTGGCGGTCCAGCATGGGATGCTCCGGCTCGTCGGCGTGCGCGAGATGGGAGAAGATCGCGCGGAACCGGGCGACCTGCTCGTCGACGAGGGCGCGCAGCGAGTTCAACACCTGCGGATATTCGGCGACCGACACCCCGTTGCGATTGAGCCCGGTGTCGACCTTGAGCGAGACCGTCGCGGCGCGACCGGTCGCCCTGGCAGCCTGCTCGACGGCCCGCAACTGCGCGAGCGAGGACACCCCGATCTCGATATCGCCCGCGATCGCGGCAGCGTAATCGGCATCGATGGTGTTCAGCCAGCACAGGATCGGCGCGGTGATCCCCGCCGCACGCAACTCCAGCGCCTCGGCGACGGTGGTGACCCCCAGCTCGGCGGCCCCCGCCCCCAGCGCCGTCCGCGCCACCTCGACTGCGCCGTGGTTGTAACCGTCAGCCTTGACCACCACCATCACCGCGGCGCCCTGCGCGAACTCACGCAGCACACGCACGTTGTGGGCAATGGCATCCAGGTCGATGACAGTTTCCACTTGCGCATTCACAGCCCCGATCCTGCCAGGACCCGCGGGATTCACGGAACCGGGGGCCGCGCCCGCCCTGGGAATCCGCACCTGCGACATCTCCTGCTCAGACTCCGGCGAGTTCTCGCAATACCCGCACAGCCGGCCGTATGTGACGCAGCAGCGGCGAGGCCGAGATCGGCGCGGCGGCCGGTTGATCGTCATGAGCGGCGAGGTTGGCCGCCAGCGCGTGCACCCGCGCGGCCGCGGCGGCCGACCAGCCCGGCGCACGACCTGCCGCGAGCAACGCCCCGATGATCCCCGACAGCACGTCACCCGAGCCCGCGGTCGCGGCCCACGAACCGCCCGCATCGTTGACCAAGGTCGCCGCACCGGGTGCGCCGATGATCGTCGCCCGCCCCTTGAGCAGCACGGTCACCTGCCACTCGTCGGCGAGCGCACGCACCGCGGCCACCCGATCCGGCCCGAGCTCCACACCGGTCAGCCGGGCGAACTCACCGGCATGCGGTGTCAGCACGGTCGGCGCGGTACGACCGCGAACCAGCGCGGGTTCGGTGGCGAGCAGCGTGAGCCCGTCGGCGTCGACGAGCACCGGCAGATCGGTGGCCAGTACCTGTGCGAGCCGGTCCATGGCGGCGATGTCCGTGCCCGCGCCGGGACCGAACGCCCACGCCTGCACCCGACCGGCCCCCGAGATCGTGTGGCTGGCGATCACCTCGGGGAATCTCGCCAGCACTTCGGTGTCGTCCCCGACATAGCGCACCAGCCCCGACGTCGCCGCGACCGCCGCACCGGTACTCAGCACCCCGGCACCCGGATACGTCGCACTACCAGCACACACCCCGACCACGCCCTGGCTGTACTTGTCATCGGTCGCCAGCGGAACCGGCCAGCCTGCCCCGATCGCCGCCGGATCGAGCTGAGCGAGCCCCGGCTCCGGCAGCCGTAAACCGATCGGCACCAGCATGATTCGCCCGCAATACGGCGTCGCGAGCGCGTGCACCGGCTTGTACGCCCCGAACGCCACCGTCACCGCCGCACGCACCGCGGGCCCGCCGATCGCTCCCGTATCCGGATCCACTCCACTGGGCAGATCGGCGGCGACGATCGGAACATCCACTGCCGCAACCATCTCCGCGGCAGCAGGCCGCAACGGTCCCCGGCCGGAGATCCCCACGATCCCATCGATCACCAGATCCACCGCACCGAGCCGATCCACCACGCGCCCACCCGCTGCCCGCAGCGCCGCGAGCCCTTCCCGATGCGCCCGTTCCGGATTCAGCAGCACCGCGGTCACCGCCACCCCACGCCGCGCCAGCATCGATCCAGCCCACAACGCGTCCCCACCGTTGTCCCCCGACCCGACCAGCAACCCCACCGCGCGGCCGACCACACCGCCGGTCTCCGAACGCAATTCGTCGGCAACCACCGTCGCCAGCCCATACGCGGCCCGCCGCATCGGCATCCCCGCAGGCACACGCGTGAACAGCTCCGCCTCGGCCGCCCGCACCTCGTCGGCGGTGAAGTAGCCACGCCGATCCGACATCGTCGCCTCCCGGTCCCGGTGCGGGCCACGGCCGGTCCGCGATCGTTCGCAGACTACGCTCCACACCCATGTCGATGGTTCGTCACCGCGCCGCATCCGCCCGGGTTGTCGCCGGATTCGCCGTGGCCGCCACCCTGCTGTCCGCCGGTTGTTCCGGCGACGGCGGGAACGCCGCCTCCACCACCACCCGCAAGCCGCGCCCGGTCACCACCACGACCACGCAGACCGACCAGAAGCCGACCGACCTGGCGATCGACGTCAGCGGCATGAAGTACTCCCCCGCCGACGTCACCATCAAGGTCGGCGAGACCGTCACCTGGAAGTTCTCCGACAAGGCCCCGCACAATGTCCAGGGCATCGGCGACAAGGCGATGGGCATCAACAGCCCCATCATCGACAAGGGCGAATGGTCCTACACCTTCACCCAGCCCGGCACCTACCGCTACCTGTGCAGCCTGCACCCGGACATGCGCGGCTCCATCACGGTGGAGTAGCTGACGCTGTGGAGCAGACTCGGGTTGAACGGTTCGGGGAGACGTAGTCACGGTGGATTCCCGGGATGCGCGGCTCACGAATCGCCGAGAGGCGCGTTTCTCCACAGTTCGTCGCGTACCGTCGCCCCGGTCTTTCCGGGAATGAACTGGTAGAAGGTAATGACGAACCTTGCCCGCTCCGGATCTCCTGGAAAGCCGGTATGTAGTCCACCGCCCTGCTGAAAAGTCGAATAGACGATGGTCAGCGGTGTTGCCGAGCTCGGGTGGGGCTCAGACCAACTCGTACTGAAACTCGGTTTCTCCGCGAGAGCACGCAGGAAGACCTGCGCGCGCTCCGGAGTATCGAAGTCCATCACGATGAAATGATTTTCATTGGCGTCATCTTCACAATCGATGCCGTTGGCGAAAAAAATGTCTGCCCGTAGCGAAACCTCTGACGGTGTGCCAGGAGTTCTGGCAAGGCAGCGGACACCGCGCCATCCCGTGCCATGTTCGCCCTTTGACACCAACTGCGGGAACAAGTCCGCCACCGCCTGATTCCGGCTTCCCCAGGGGTCGGTACCCATGTTCGCGATCAGGTCGGGCCCATATTTGATCCCCGCACCGGCGAATGCGCCGACCACAGCGATCACCGCCGCGATCGTGATCAAAGCCCGTCTGCCCCGGCGCCTCGGCGGTCTGCCGGGTGCAGGATACGCCGGAAGACCGGGTGCGGGGCCGATCATCGGCGCCCACGCGCCCTGCGCCGGAGGCGCCATGGCGTGCTGGGCGGCGATCGTGGCGGCGAATCGCCGCGGGTCCGGTTGCGTGGCCAGTGCCGCCCGCGCCGCCGCGACGAACTCACCGCAGCTGCCATACCGCTGCTCCGGTGTCTTGGCCATGCCGCGAGCAATGACGTCGGCGAGCGCCGGGGGCAGGTCGGCGCGCACGACACTAACCCGCGGCGGCGCCTTGGTGAGGTGTGCCGCGATCACCTGCCCTGCGTTCATGTAGTCGAATGGGGCAGCACCGGTCAGCAGCGTGAACAGGGTGCAGGCGAGCGAGTACTGATCCGCCCGATGATCAACGCTGTTGCCGGACAACTGCTCCGGCGAGGCGAAGGCGACCGTCGCGGCGAACGAGCCCGCCACGGTGAGCCCGGCATCCGGGGCCGCCAGCCGCGCGATGCCGAAGTCGGTGAGCACGGCCCGCTCCTCCCTGCCGGTGTCCGACACGGCCAGCAAGATGTTCGCGGGTTTCACGTCGCGATGCAGGATCCCGCGGGAGTGGGCGTAGTCCAGTGCGTCGGCCACCTGTCCGAGTACGTTCAGCACCCGCGCCGGGTCCGCGGACGGCGCGGCGAGCTGATCGGCGTGACCACCCCGCACGTACTGCATGGAGATCCACAGGTGCCCGTCGCTCGTGCCGGTGTCGTAGACATCGACGATGTTCGGGTGTTCGAGCTGCGCAATGACCCGCGCCTCCTGCTCGAACCGCAGCCGCGATTCCTGATCGGCAGACGCGGTCGGGACGAGCAGCTTGAGCGCAACCTGCATCGGCAGCCGTGGATGCCGGACCAGGTAGACCGTGCCCATGCCGCCCTGGCCGAGCACACCGTCGACGGTATATCCCGCGAAGGACGAACCGGCGGCGAGTTGGACCATCTCGGAACTCATCCCTTTCCGAGCGGGGCCTGCGGCCACCATTGTTGATAGGTCTCCTGGGCGCTGTGATTGGCCCATCCCAGCTCGAACACGAGGTTCGCCCGCTGCTGGTCGCCGGGAAAGCGGGTGTAGACCGTGCGGTCGGCGGCCATGCCCGTCCACGGCCGCATACTGACCGTCATCGGCGTCGACGCACCGGGGTGCGTGGTGACCTGATCACCCGACCGTTCCCGGACGAAACTGAACACGGCCGCTGTCGCTTCGGCTTCGCTGCTGTATCGCCGGACCTGGAATTCGATCCCAGCGTCCTTGTCGGAGCAGCGGATACCGTGCACCCGCCCCTCCGAATACGACGAGGAATAGCAGTCGGTACCGAGCCAGCCCGAGCCCGCCCGCGACGAAGGGAGCAGCTCCGGGAACGCCTCGGCGATGCTCTGATACTCGTCACCCCAGCCGCTCATTGCCTGAATGAGCGTGTCGCGCTGCACATACCCGAGCACGATCGCGGCCACCAGAGCCACGCCCACGCCCGCGAAAATCCTCCGGGTCCAGGCGACTCGGCGCGGTCCGGGCGCGACAGGTGCCGGGACGAAACCGTTGTGCGGCGGAGGCTGTGGTTGCGGATACGGCTGCGAAAGTGCCTGCGGTTGCGAATAACTCGGTTCGGGCGCCTGGTTGAAGACAGTGGGCGCCGACCGTGGATAGGCGACCGCGACGCCAAGCAACGCCTCGGCCGCGACAGCGGCGAACTCACCACAGCTACCGAATCGGTCGTCGCGGTTCTTGGCCATCGCCCGCGCGAAGACGTCGTCGAGGGCCGGTGACAAATCGGGTCGCAATCCGCTCAGCCGCGGCACTGGCAGACTCAGATGACCGGCGACGACCTGTCCGGGATTGCTGTTCGCGTAGGGCGTTTCGCCCGCAAGCAGGGTGAACAGCGTGCAGGCGAGCGAGTACTGATCAGCGCGGTGGTCCACCACTTCGGCCGCCAGCTGCTCCGGCGAGGCGTAAGCCAAGGTCGCGGTGAAGGTTCCGGTCGCGGTGAGCTGGGTGGTGGAGTCGAGCAGCCGGGCAATCCCGAAATCGGTCAGTACCGCGCGTTCCGGTCGCCCTGCCTCCGGCTGTGCCAGCAGGATATTGGCGGGTTTCACATCGCGGTGCAGCACACCGTGCGCATGCGCGTGGTCTAGCGCGTCCGCGGTCTGGCCGATGATCTGCACCGCCCGATCGGCGGAGAGCGCGCGCGGATCCAGCTTGGCCAGATCGCTGCCCTGGATGTATTGCATCGCGATCCATAGATGACCATCAGTGGTTCCGCGGTCGTAGACACCGACGATTCCCGGATGATCCAGGCGGGCGACCACATCGCCCTCCTGCTCGAAACGCCGCCGGATCTCGGCGTCGGCCGACACCTCACGGTTGAGAAGTTTCAGCGCCACTCGACGTGGCAACCGCGGGTGTCGCGCCAAATACACCGTGCCCATTCCGCCTTGGCCGAGCACACTTTCGATGGTGTACCCCGCGAAGGACGCGACGTTTCCAACCCCCACCCCGACCGTCCCTCCCGATCACGTAACGCTGTTCGGCATGCAGTCTAAACGGGCCGGGAATCGAAGGGCGCGCAGGTGATACGGGATCTACTCGACGGTGACCGACTTGGCCAGGTTGCGCGGCTTGTCCACGTCGTACCCGCGAGCCTGCGCCACCTCGGCGGCGAAGATCTGTAGCGGAATGGTCGACAGCAGCGGCTGGTACAGCGTCGGCGCGGCCGGGATCTCGATCAGGTCGTCGGCGAACGGGCGCACCGTGTCGTCGCCCTCTTCGGCGATCACGATGGTCCGCGCGCCACGCGCCTGGATCTCGCGGATATTGCTCAGCAGCTTCGAGTGCAGCACCGGACGGCCCTTCGGCGACGGCATCACCACGATCACCGGCAGTCCGTCTTCGATCAGCGCGATCGGCCCGTGCTTGAGCTCACCCGCCGCGAAGCCCTCGGCGTGCATGTACGCGAGCTCCTTGAGCTTGAGCGCGCCTTCCAGCGCCACCGGGTAGCCGACGTGGCGACCGAGGAACAGCACCGTCGGCACGTGCGCCAGCTCGCGCGCGATGGCCCGCACCTGCGAACCGGTCTCCAGCACCCGCGCGATCTGCTTCGGCATGGCCTCGAGCTCGGCGAACTCGCGGGCCACCTCGTCGGGGTACTTGACCCCGCGTGCCTGCGCCAGCGCCAGGCCGACCAGATAGTTGGCCGCCACCTGCGCGAGGAACGCCTTGGTCGACGCGACACCGATCTCGGGCCCGGTCCTGGTGTAGATGACCGCGTCCGACTCGCGCGGAATCTGCGCGCCGTTGGTGTTGCAGATCGCGAGCACGCGCGCCTTCTGCTCCTTGGCGTGGCGCACCGCTTCGAGCGTGTCGGCGGTCTCACCGGACTGCGAGATCGCCACCACCAGCGTCGACCGGTCCAGCACCGGGTCGCGGTAGCGGAACTCGCTGGCGAGCTCGACCTCCACCGGCACCCGGGTCCAGTGCTCGATCGCGTACTTGGCGAGCAGACCAGCGTGGTAGGAGCTGCCACACGCGACGACGAACACCTTGTCGAACTCGCGCAGTTCCTGATCGGCGAGACGCTGCTCGTCCAGGACGATCCGGCCGCCGTTCTCGTCGACGACGAAATGCCCCATCAGGGTATCGGCGACCGCGGTCGGCTGCTCCTCGATCTCCTTGAGCATGAAGTAGTCGTGGCCGCCCTTCTCGGCGGCGGCGAGATCCCAGTCGATGGTGAACGGCCGGGTGACCACGCCCTCGGTGTTCCCGGCGAAGTCGGTGACGGTGTAGCCGTCGGCGGTGATCACCACGGCCTGGTTCTGCCCGAGCTCGACCGCCTCGCGGGTGTGCTCGATGAACGCGGTGACATCGGAGGCGATGAACATCTCGCCCTGCCCGACGCCGACGACCAGCGGCGTCGACTGCCGGGCCGCGACGATCGTGCCGGGATGATCGGCGTGGGTGAAGACCAGCGTGAACGCGCCCTCGAGGCGCTGCAGCACGGCCAGCGCGCTCGCGGTGAAGTCACCCGCGGTGGGGCCTTCCGCATACGCGCGCGCGACCAGATGCACCGCGACCTCGGTGTCGGTGTCGCTGAGCAGCTCGACCCCGGCGTTCTCGAGCTCGCGGCGCAGCGGCGCGAAGTTCTCGATGATCCCGTTGTGGACGACGGCCAGCTTCCCGGACACATCGCGATGCGGGTGCGCGTTGCGGTCGGTCGGGGCGCCATGGGTCGCCCACCGGGTGTGCCCCATGCCACTGGTGCCCGCGAACTGCGCCGCACCAGCGGCGTCCAGCTCGGCCTCCAGATTGGCCAGCTTGCCCGCCTTGCGTTCGACCGCGATCGACCCGTTTCCGTCGAGGATCGCGACCCCCGCCGAGTCGTACCCGCGATACTCCATGCGTCGCAACGCGTCGACGACAACGCCGAGCGCGTCCCGGTAACCGACGTAGCCCACGATTCCGCACATGGTCCCCCACCCTACTGATCGGCTAACCTTCTCGCCGTGTCGGTCTCCGTGAAATCGCTCCTGAGCACCCTGTCCGCGCGCGGCCCCCACCGGGTGTTGCGCGGAAATCTGGGCATCGCGGGCCAGCCCGGTGTGGTGTACACGCCCGAGTCCGGGCTGAACCTGCCCGCCGTCGCGTTCGCGCACGGCTGGCTGACCAGCGCGGAGAACTACAAGAGCCTGCTCGAGCATGTCGCGTCGTGGGGCTTCGTCGTCGCCGCGCCCGACACCGAACGCGGCCCGATCCCGTCACATCTTGACCTCGGCACCGACCTGCTCACCACGCTCGACATCGTCAGCAAGGTCCGCCTCGGCGACGGCACCATCAGCGTGCACCCCGACCGCCTGGCCCTGGCAGGTCACGGCATGGGCGCCGGCGCCGCCGTCATCGCCGCAGCTCAGCGCCGCGTCGCCGCCGTCGCCGCCCTGTTCCCCGCCCCCACCTCCCCCACCGCGGAGAACATCGCCCCCGACCTCGACATGCCCGGCCTGATCCTGGCAGGCGCCCTCGACCTCGACTCCGTCAGCTCCAACGCCCGCGCCCTCGCCACCGCCTGGTCCGGCCCCTCGATCCTGCGCACCATCGACGGCGCCTCCCACAACGGCATCGTCGAAGGCCGCCGCCTCTTCGCCGCCCTCGGCGCAGGCCGCTACGAACACAAAACCGAGAAAACCACCCGAGCCCTCCTCACCGGCTACCTCCTCACCACCCTCCTCGCCGACAAGAAGTACGCCCCTTTCGCCGACCCCGAAGCGGTCATCCCCCACACCACCGTGGTCGACCCCAACGCCCCGGTCGAAGAGGAAACCCCGAAGCTGTCCATCGGCACGGTCGCCAAGCTGATCCGGGGCTAGTCCCGACTCTGCGTTAATTCGCGCTGCACGGCACTCGCACGGCATCCAAGTCGTCACCGAACTCCGGGTCCGGCGACGGTGCTGGGATGAGCGGCCGAACTGCCTCGTTCATGGAACGTCCGTGTCGACTGCGCGCCTCCAGGCGCTCGTCCGCGTCGACGGTCATCGCGAAAGGCTACGGCCCCGGCCTCCTCACGAACCACGGGTGCGATCGACCGCTGCCCCGGCCTAATGTATGTAGCCGACGCTGTGCGGCAAGGGAACACGAAGGGAGGGGTCCGATGGGTGGTCACGTGAGGGTCGATCCGGAGCAGCTACGCAAGCTCGGGGGCAATCTGACCAGTTCGGGGGGCACGATCAAGACACTCAACAAGGACATCAGCGGGTGGTCGTTCACTGCCGCCCAGGCGGGTAAGGCCTATGGGGACGAGGGCACAAAGTTCGGTGCCGAGATTGTGAGTATCGGAGCGTGGTTGGCGCACTGGGAAACCGCGGTGACCAAAACAGGCACTGCGTACACCACCAGCGCGAATACATATTCCTCCGTCGATGACGCCAACGTAACCAAGATCACGGCTGCGGTGAATCTCGGATGAGTTGGAAAGCGGACGAATCCGGAGTCGTCAAAGATGGCGAGCTCAACTCCGACTGGGAACACAACGTCTCAGGCTCCGTCGGAAATGCCGATAAAATCCTCTCCGACGGCGCCGAAGGGTTGGAGTACTTCAAGTACTACCTTCCGCTCTACAAAAGATGCTTCACAGAACTTCAGCTCGGCAGAGCTGACATCGCGAACCGCGACTATTACCAGCTGTGTGCCATGTACGACATGGAACAAGGTATGGATATCGACGCGATCGGCAGGATGTCGACAACCCTTGGAGCTGCACTCCCGAAGTTGTACACAGAACTTGTGAAACAACAGACTCAGCGAAACGCCATACAGAACGTATGGCAGGGCGACGCAGGCGATGCAGCCTTCACGATGCTGAATGAACAGGTGCGGCGCGCGGACGAGGACTACACCCATGCCAGTACTGCCGCTCGGGAGCTGGGAGAATTGGCAATTGCGCTTCGCAACATAGTTTCAGAAAAGGCCACGGACGTGAAAGGATACTGGCGACCCAGGGGGACTGCCGACTTTCAAGCCGCCCCGGACGAACACCTCGGATTACAGTCCATCGAGAACTATATCAACGAGTACAACAACGACCATGCGACGAGAGCAATCAGAGACACGTTTATCCCTCAGTTCGAGGCAACCGTTTTACATTTCGACGAGGTTTGCAAAGAGACCTCCAGGATCGTTCGCGAGGTGTTCAAGCAGGCAACGACGGCACTCGCCGCAGTAGAAGCCGCCCCCTATCCGATGCCATCGGACACCCCAGCACCAGACACCTCCCAGAATGGGAACCCCACCACGAACAACCCATCTGGTGACGGAACCTCGAATGGCGGCGGGGGTAGCTCGACCGGGGATACCACGCCCGCTACGACCACCGACGACACGAAAACCGACACGGCGGGCACCAAGAATCCGACAACAACCGATGACACCGATGATGACGACGACGATTCGTCCACGGATCTGAGCAGTTTGTTGTCCACGGTCTCGAGCGGACTGTCGACATTGAGCTCAGTGGTCAGCGAACTGTCGAGCCTCACCTCCGGAGCGTCCGGTTCGGCCGAGTCCATCGCCGAATCCATCGGCACCGGCCTCAGTTCGCTCGGAACATCGATCACCAGCGGCATCGAGCAGTTGAGCACGTTGTTCAGCGGGACCGGCTCCACCGAAGTCAACATCGCCGGAACCACTCTCAGCTTGGCGACCGGAGACGACGGGCAACTCAAACTCACCACTACCGACACCGCGGGCACGACCCACGCATACGGACTCACCCTGAACGAGAACGGCATCCCGGTGATCACCGACTCGGCCGCATCGACAGAGGCGACACCGAGCACGACCGCTGTGCCCAACGAGTCCACCACCGAGGGCGGGACCACCGACGGCGCCGTCGCCGGGAGCATGGCCGTTCAGCCGGGAATATCCACCGCCAACAACAACCAGGTCGCCGACACCGAACACTGGTCAACCATTCCCGAACCGGAAACGCCGCCTGACACCGGCGCACAACTGGCGGAGGCGGGTCCCCTGTGAGCTACTCCCCGATCCAGGACCTGGTTGCCGAGCATCTCCGCAGAGCCCGCATACTTCGAGCCGAGTTCGAAGACGAACGAGCCCGCTTGCAGGCCATAGGCGACAACCTGTTGGCCGAAGCGCGAGCCGCCGAGGAACGAGCTGCTGAGCAGGCCGCCGAACAGCAGGAACCGATCACCGAGCCGCAGCCTGTCATCGATTTCGACGCCGTCCGCCGCGAAGAACAACTACGCGACGCGATGGCACGCGCTGCGGCCGAGCAAGCCCGTGTCACAACCCCGGACAACGAGCTGAGGACCGGGAGGCACCGGAGTGTCGTCGCCGAGCAACACACTCCCGAGAGTTCGGCACCCGCGGGCGGCGCGCCCTCGCTCGACGAAGACCAACTGCGCGAGGCACGCGAGGCGATAGCCCGCTCAGCCGCTGCGCGCCGAGCGGCCGAGCGCGTCGAGCCGGTCGACTACGACGGCTATGACCAGGAGAGCGAGTACTTCCGCGGCAAGAGTTGGTTCGGATAGGCCTTGGGCAGAACGTGCTTGCGGCTCGGAGGCGACGTCGCCGGCCGCCCCACGGGGTGTAAATTCCAGGTTGGGGCGGGAGCGGACCGGCCTGTGACCGGAACGAGGAGTTGATCGATGGATCGCGGGGCAGTCGTACGGATACTGGTCGTCGGCGGGGCGATCTCTGCACTCCTCGGCGGGTGCAGCTCGGGCAGCGAAGGGGATGCGCAGCTGAGTTCCCCGGCAGCGACCACGACCCAGGAGTCGGTGTTGCCCACCGGGTTCGACGGATGCAGTCTGCCGCAGTCGGTGATCGACGCGGAGGAGTTGAAAAACCCAAGGAAGGACGACGGGTGGACGACTGGACGTAATAAGTGGCTGGGTTGTCGCTGGATACAATCCGGCGGCTATGGTGCCGCAATTACGGTGTCGACTATCACCATTCAACAAGTTCTTGAAAATACAGATGTCACAATCGGCGAGGAATTGACGATCGATGGCCGCCGCGCA
Source organism: Nocardia sp. NPDC055053 (assembly GCF_053608285.1). NCBI lineage: Bacteria > Bacillati > Actinomycetota > Actinomycetes > Mycobacteriales > Nocardiaceae > Nocardia > Nocardia sp. NPDC055053. The sequence continues at coordinate 27,371 of NZ_JBSGVD010000011.1, forward strand.
ATCACTCACTATAAGTCGGCCCAGGCAGACAAGTGGTGCGACATCAATGTCGAAATGAAGAACGGAAGCATGGAAATCTCGATCGGGAATCAGCCAAATCGGGAGAAATCCGGCCACCGCCAGCCGTGCGATATCGCGAAAAGTCTTGCACACATGCTTGTGCCGACAATAAAATCTGGTAGCTAGTTCCATCGATGACATAGGGAGGGGACCCTTGGCAACGCCGCTGGAAAGCCTGGTTCAAGAAGCAAAGAATGGCGGGTTGAGCGTTTCATTCAGTACCGACATCCGGGTCAACGCCGACGAGTTCGTGTACATGGAGCGCGACTGCACAGCATTTCTTGACGAAATCATCAATATGCAGACCCAGGCCCGAGCCATCGCCAATCGCGAAAAGTGGGGGTTGGGTGAAACAACCCCAGGCCTGACGTCCGCATCCACAGTGGTGGGCTGGTTTCGCGGCAAGGCAGGGAAGGTTGGCGGCGCCAGCGATTCTGACAACAACGTCGAAGACATCCTCCAGCAGCACTACGATATTGTCGTCGATATCCGAGAAATGCATCGCGAGATCGCAAAACGATACATGGCAACAGACGATGAATTCGCCGCCCGCTACAACGAGCTCTCCGCGAACGTTCCGCCATCTGCGATCGCGTCTACGGAAGGGCGTGCCTGATGGCCGGTAACGAGAATCCCCGAATCGGCGACCCGGAAACACCCAACTCCTGGGAACACTGGGCGATCTACCGAGCATTCAACCCACTCGACACAACCGAAGCCGACAACGCGAGATCCGAATATCAGAAGCTCGCTTCTGATTGGTCCGCCGCCGTCGAGATATTCGCCGCCCGGATCCGTCGCTCGAGCACATCGGCCTGGGAAGGCGCGGCAGCGACAGCCTCCCAGAATGCCATCGCAGACTATGCGACACGGGCACTCGAGCTGACTCCAGCGTTGAATGCATTGTCGCAACGGGTAACCACCACAGTCAACGGAGTGAACAACACCCGCAAAGACGTCGACGAGCCGCAGAACATGCCCGACAGCGTGTGGAATCTGGATGGCCATGATTTCTGGTTCGCCGAGCCGGGAACCCGCTCGATGACCGCGATCAACAATGCCCGCGATAAAGCACGCGAGGCGATGCAGAACCACTACGTCAAAGAATTTGTAGCTGCCGACGGGCAGATTCCCGTACTACCGCAACCCGAGAGCCCGACCTCACCGCTCACCTCGTGGAAGCCGACCGGCGGCGATACAGGCGCCAACGGCGGAGGCAACGGCGACGGCTCGAACCCGGGCGGCGCGAACGGCGGAAACCCGGGCGACGAGACTTCGCCGACCACCGAGGACCCAGCAACCGAGACACCCACCGACACAGACAATTCCAGCGACGACGACACCACCGACGACACCAATCCGTCGACGACCGAGGAAGAGGAATCGCCGGACTCGACATCACCCGCGTCCACCCCGGAGACGACTCCGGCGGGGGTCAATCCGGCAGGGACGCCGATTGCGGGCTCGCCCAGCGCCGGTTCACCCGGCGGCGGCAGCCCGGGTGGCGGTAGCCCAGGCAGCGGTAGCCCAAGCGCCCCCGCGCCGGGCGGTGTCACGGCTGGATCACCGACCGCTCCGCGAGTTCCGACCGGCGCAACCGCCGCAGCGAGCGGAGGTGGCACCGGCCGAGCGGGTGCACCAGGAATGGGCGGTATGGGCGGCGGCCGAGGCGGCGGCAAGTCCGAAGACGACGAGACCCATCAGATCCCGGACTGGCTGAAGAACATGGAGAACACCGAGGAACTACTCGGTGAGATGCCACGCACAATTCAGGGTGGCGTAATCGGCGGGAACGTAGATGAGTGAATGGACTTGGGAGCCTGACGATTTCGCGGCTCTCTGGTTGAACGACGCGCACGATCGGTTCCCGGGACCACTCGGCTACACCAGTCGCATCCCCACCGTCAGCGAGGAACGAGCGCACCGAGCAGCGGTCCATGCAAGGTATGACCGCGAGGAGACCGAGCTGATCCAGCTCGCCTTCCATACCTTGAGCAACTGCGACTTGCAGATCAGAATCGTCGGTGAGTCCACCCGCCTCGGCGGTGGCCGACGACGAATGTATCGACTGCTCGGCGCGCAGACCGCCCATCACGCGGTCCTGCTGTCTCAGACCGTCACCCATGACGTCGAGGAGCGCATCCGGTGCAGGCTGTTCCGGCCGGACAACCTCCCGGGCCGGATCGCCAAGCTGCTGCCCGAGTTCGCGGCGGGGCGCTCATCGAGTCGAACATTCCACATCGACGACATCACCTCAGCACGACGAGGCGGCAACGACGGCTATCGAGACTCGCCCAGCAAGCAGTTCGAACGCCTTCTCGGCCAGCCGCGCGACGGCGGTGGAATCGCCGAACTATTGCCCGGCCCACTCGACTCCCGGTCCGACTCCTGGTACAGCGCACAGTGGTTCGACCTCACCGAAGACGGCCGCTACCTGCTGCAACGTGACCGCGACCAGGTGCAGGTCCGCCCGGCCGCCGCCGACGACCTGCGCTCGCTCTTCGCCAACTGGATCGACCGAACCCACAGCAGGCTCCGTGAGCGGGAGAACGAACACGCCCGGTGAACAATGCCGGTGCGAGTACGAACGCGATGGACGACAGACAAGGACTTGCGGTGGATAACTGGGGGATTTCGGAGGTCTTCGCGGGCTACGGGATCGAGCGGGTCCTCGGCCGAGGCGGGATGGGCACCGTCTACCTCGCCAGGCATCCGAGGCTGCCGCGCCACGTAGCTCTCAAGATCCTCAACTCGGATCTACTTGGCGACAACGAAATTCGGCAGCGATTCGAGCGTGAAGCCGACCTCGTGGCGCAACTCGAGCACCCGAATATCGTCGCTGTGCAGGATCGCGGGTTGGAGGGAAAGAACCTGTGGATCGCCATGCAGTATGTCCCCGGCTCCGACGCCGGAGCACCCGGCATGGTCGATCCGGCCAGGGCGATCCGAATCATCACCGACGTCGCCGCGGCCCTGGATTTCGCGCACAGCCGCGGCATCCTGCATCGTGATGTGAAGCCGGCGAATATCCTGCTGTCCAGCCCAGAGCCCCATCAACCCGAACGCGTACTACTGGCAGACTTCGGTATCGCCCGGCTCCGCGATGACGTCAACGGCCTCACCCAAACCGGTACGTTCACCGCCACCCTGGCCTACGCCTCTCCCGAACAACTCGCGGCCGTCACCCTGGACCACCGCAGCGACCAGTATTCCCTGGCCTGCACGCTTTTCACGCTCCTCACCGGCACCGCGCCCTTCGCGGCAACCAACCCGGTGGCAGTGATCGGAGCGCACATGTCCGCGCCCCCGCCGCTGGTTTCGGAACGACGCCCGGGGCTGCCGCCCGGACTGAACTTGGTCATCCAGCGAGCATTGGCCAAGAATCCGGCTCATCGGTTCAACTCCTGCACCGAGTTCGCGCAGGCAGCGGCCCAAGCGATGACCAATCGGAGTGTTGCACCGGTCGCGAATCCACCGGCGGCGGCGACATGGACACCGGAAACGCTGGCGAATGCACAAACCGCTGTGGCCCCGCCCGGCAGCTTTGCCGCCGACCGAGGATGGGAGCGTCGCATACCGCCGAAGCCTCCGGTGACGCCGAGTGGTCGCGGCCCGCTCCTGCTGGCACTGTGGTGCGCATTCTTCACGCTCGTGCTCAGCACGCGAGGATTGACCTATCTGACAGATTGGTATGGTCCCATTCTGGGAGGATCACTTCTGTTGGCGGTACCCCTTTCCATGTTCCTGGGATCACGGCTGGGCCGCCTCGTCGGATCTCGCGTCGTGTGCATCACCGGCCTGGCGATATCCGCAGCGGGCGGTCTGCTGACATCAGCGATGGGTTCTTCAACGTTCTTGAAATCTGCAGCTAGTACGGTGATCATCATGTCAGCCACGATGGTGATGGGCCAGGCCTTGGCAATCATCACCAACGCTGCGCCGGCGCAAACACGGGGTAGCGCTTGGTGGGTGGCGACTACACTCGGCAGTGTACCTATCGTGCTGGTAGCAGCAGTTGAGCTGCTCTACATATTGCGAGACCAGGGCTGGTGGGATTGGTGGTCGGACTTCCACCTCCTACAACTTCCGATAGCATCGCTGTCGCTACTCGCCTTGATTTTGATCATCATGCGAGTCCCAGCGAATCCGATCCAATTGAATGAGGCCACCCCTTTGGCGTGGCTTATCGGCGGAGGATCAGCGGCCGTCACGCTCTCCGTTCCGGTTATGCACACGTTCAATGAGAGCCCCTTTGTCCTGTGGGTTTTCGGATCGCTCGCGATCATCCTCGTCACCTTGATGATTCGTCTGGCAACACGAAACCCTAGCGGCACAAGAACGTGATCAGGCCACCTCAGTCCAGCCAAGTCGACCGGCGGTAGTACTCGGACTCGGAGTCATAGTCACCGTCCGATGGCACCACCGTCGACCTGGCCTCTCGCGCCGCCCGCGCCCGTGCGACGGCCGCCCTGATCTCCGCCTGTCGCTGTTGCTCCGGAGTCATGTTCGGATCCGGCACGAAGACGACGGGCCCGGACGGCGGTGTCTGCGCCGCCGTCACGGGCGCGACCTCGTGTGCAGGATCGTCCCTACCCTGAACTGGTTGCGGCTCAACAGCTTCCGCTTCGTCCACGGTCTCCTGCTCGGCCAGGTCGCGCAGTAGCTGGGCAGCCTCGACGGCGAACTGTTCCGCACGGAGCATGGTCTGTCTGTTGATCTCATCGATCTCGTCCATCAGCGTGGCCGAGCGACGATGCGCCTCCGCCGCGATCTGCTCGATTTCTGCCGCGTAGTCCACGGACGATCATTCTCCCGTTGTCGAGTGCGATCCGCCAAGGATGGGCGTCATCACAGCGGGCCCGCCTCGGCGAGGATGGCGCCGGAATCGGCCGGGTTGCTCGCCGGGTGATCCTCGACAGTCGGGGTGTGTTCGCCGTCTGTTCCCGGCTGGGCCGGACGCGGAGCGACAGGCACACCAGCTCCTACAGAACCGGAAGAGGGCTCACCGCTGCCGATTTCACTTGTCACCGGAGCATTGGTCAGGTCAGGAGTTTCCGGCGTGGTCGGTGTCGCCACGCCGCCCGCACCCGCATCCGCCAGACCGGCTTCACCGTTGCCACCCCCGGATTCCGGTGCGCCCGAGCCCGATGCACCCTCGTCCTCTGCGCTGGGCGAGGCGTCCCCATCCTCGGTGGTACTCGAATCCTGTTCGATGACCGGAATTCCGTTCTCGTCCAACGCCAATCGGTACTGCGTTGTCGTGCCGTCAGCATCGGTCGTCGTCAACGACAGCCCGTTCTCGCCTGCCTCGATGCTCACCTTGGTGTCACCGAGCTGGAACGATGCCTCGTGCTCACCGGAGAGCAGGCTGCTCGCCTGTTCCGTCATCTGCTCGATGCCGTCGCTGATCGCCGTTCCCGCCGATTCGATCGCCGACGTGAGCGAATCCCCGAGGTCACCGGTGAGCGCGCTGGAGACGGTGCTGCCGAGTTCACTGAGCGAGGATGCGATCGCGCTCAGTGCGCTGCTGGTGTCGGAATCGTCATCTTCATCGTCATCGTTGTCATCATCGGCGGTGGAGTCGTCGGTGGTCTGCGTCTTCACCGGCGATCCGGTGGAGGTGTCACCGTTCTGTGTTCCAGCGGTCGCGGTCTGCCCGTCGTTCGTAGCCGCCTGATTGGTTCCGGGCTGACCGCCGTTCGTCTTCGACGGATCGCCGTTGGCCGTATTGTCGCCAGGCGCGGTAGCGGTAACCCCGGCCACCGAGGGATACGCACGTTCCTCGATCGCATCAGCAGCGGTTTGGATGGCGATGTACTGCCCCTGCACAGCGATCAGCGTGGTCGTGCACTGAGCGTTGAATACACCGAGCTTGTCGTTGTAGTCCTTCTTGAAGACCGTATCCAACCAGTCGACGCAGATCTCCTTGACGGCCTGCTTCCACGCATCCGAATTCCGCTCGAGCTCTTTCGCGCGATCTTCGATGTCGGGCACTTCGGTCAGCCGCTGCAGCAGCGAGCTCAGGATGTCGCCCGACTTGCTGCTGCGAATGATCTGCTGAATGTCGACCACCGTCATCTCACCGATGGTGATGAGCGTCCGCTGACTGCCGACCTCGACACGATTCCCGTCGGCAAGCTTCTTGACGGTGGCCGCTTTGTCTTCGACGATCTTCTGCAATGCGGTCGCCGCACCGGACATCGCGGTCGCCAACGCCTGAACCTTGCCGCGGTCGCCTTCCGCGAGACCGACGATCTCGCGGAGCCGTCCGATTCCGGCGTCGGCCGCCGCGCCCTGCCAGGTGGATCCCAACGCGTTCGCCGCCGACTGCTGATTGCCGCGCTGGGTGTCGGCCACGGTGATCATCTTCTGCAGCGCGTCAGCGGAAGTCACCAGCTTTGCGAGGTTCATCCCTCGCTCCTGGTCGTACGCTGCCTGGATCTTCAGCGTCGGCCAGCCCGCATCATTGCCGAAGGCCTCCTCGTACAGCGGCAGCAGTTGCTCGAAATAGAGCAGACCTTTCGAACCGTCGTTCAGAATGTCGTCTACGGACTGCGTCATCGCTTGGCCCCCCTTCGGATTTCAGTGCTCACTTCGCACCGGTCCGGTCGAGGGCTCGTGCAGTGTTCTTGTCGACTTCGGTGAACTCGACGGTCGCGTTGCCGATCGCCTCTGCGGTGGCCTCGGTCGAGGTTGTCCACACCTTCAGCCAGGTGACCGTTCGCTCGATGCCCTGCGCGATCCGCACCCCGTAGTCCACGTAGGCGCGGCCCGCTTCGGATTCGGCGCCGTTGCGGCCCGCGCCCCAGCTGTTGTCCTCGACGTTCTTCGCCGCCGTACGTAGCTCGGACACAGTGGTTTTCAAGCTGTTGACCGATGTGGTCATCTGGCTCTGGTTGACGACAACTCCGCCGGAAACTTGCGTGCCCATCCCCCACCTCCGCTGCTTGCGGCGCGCCCCGACGGCGCCCCTACCTACTTGGACGCGGGAACCCGCCCGCAGGTTCCCCCTGCGGAGCAGAATTACTCCCCCAGATTCCCCTGGTCCGTCCGCCGCCACTCCGACGTCCCATCGGGAAACCGGTGGTACTCCCACGCCGCATAATCCCCATCCGCCTCGACCACCGTCACATGATCGGCGATCCCGTCATGGTCGAAGTCCGACCAGACGCTGGTGTCGTGGGGCGTGGCGTCGGTGAGGGAGTCGACCACTCCGTCACCGTCGAGATCCTGGGATGGGGAGTGGAGCTCGACCGGGCCGAGGCCGCCGAGGGATGAATGGGCGTCGATGTCGGGTAGGCCGAGGCCGGGGATGTCGCCCGAGGTGACCATGGGACTCCTCCTCAACGGAAAACTCGCGGATGACGGCGCGGTGAGACTGTCACCATCTTGTCATCCGCGAGCGGGTGCCGGAGCGGTCGGGCGCTACTTCTTGGGCATGATCAGCCACAGGACCAGGTAGAGGAGGAACTGAGGACCGGGCAGGAGGCAGGAGACGACGAAGACCAGGCGGACGATGTTGGCGTTCCAGCCGAAGTACTCGGCGATGCCACCGCAGACGCCGGCGATCCATTTGTCGCTGGTCGAACGGGTGAAGCGGCGGGCAGGCGCAGTCATTGGTGTTGCCTTCCTGTCGTGCAAGTGATGACTCCACTGTGCCGATTACGGGTGGGCGCCGGCATCGGTAGCAGGACCGATACGCACCCTGATTTCTGCCAGACTCGAACTCAGGGTCACACCCCGAGAAGGCCGATCCTTCGGGGCATGCCCGCGTACATACGATCTTCAGGCGACGATCTTCCACGGACGAGGCCGATCCGAGGTCCGATGGGGCAGTTGGAACTTCGGTTTGCATGGCTCGGCATGACCGAAGGTGTATACATGGTGGCGTGATGGCGGCGGTGGGGGCGCGGGTCAACCTGGCGACGGCGGCTGTCTGATGGCCACATTCGTGATCCCCGATGGTTGGGTGGTCCAGGCCTACCGGTACGCACTGGATCCCACTCCTGCCCAAGCGCGGGCGCTGGCGTCACACACAGGTACGGCGCGGTTCGCGCACAATCACATGCTGGCGTTGGTGAAGGCAGTGCTGGATCAGCGGGCCGCCGAACGCAGCTACGACCTCACCGCCGATGAGCTCACTCCGTCGTTGGGATGGTCACTGGCCGCACTACGGAAGACCTGGAATACCCGCAAAGGTGAGCACGCGCCGTGGTGGAGCGAGAACTCCAAAGAGGCGTACAACACCGGTTTGGATGGGTTGGCGCGGGCACTGGACAACTGGTCGAAGTCCCGAACCGGCCTGCGTGCGGGCATGGCGGTAGGGTTCCCGCGGTTCAAATCGGCGCGGTCAAGACGATCGGTGCGATTTACCACCGGCACCATTCAAGTCGACACCGACCGCCACCACATCACCCTGCCGCGTCTTGGCACAATCCGCACACACGAGTCAACGAGGAAACTCGCCCGCCGGATCGACAGCGGTCGTGCTCGGGTGTTGTCGGCGACCGCGGCCCAGGATGCCGCCGGGCGCTGGTACTGCTCTTTCCAGACGATCGTGGCGGCAAAGACCCTGCCCGAGCACGCTGCCAGGTCACGGCACCCGGTTGTCGGGGTCGACGTCGGAGTAAAGAACCTCCTGTTGGTCGCCACCCCTGACGGCACAGAAATCATTCGTGTCCGGGCCCCGAAACCGCTAGCTCGCGCCCAAAAACGGTTGCGGTCGTTGCAGCGCACGAGTGCCCGCCAGCACGGCTGCTACAACCCTGTCACCCAGACAAAACAGCAGCCATCAAGGCGATGGCGCACAACCAAGGGGCGGATCGGGAGGATTCATGCCCGCGCTGCCAATGTGCGCCGGGATGTCCTACACAAAGCCACCACCGCGCTTGCCCAGCAACACGACGTCATCGTGGTGGAGACGCTCAACGCCTCCGGCATGCGCTCGGGCGGTGGTGCGTACAAACGTGGCCTGAACCGCGCCTTGGCCGATGCTGCGCTGGCCATGATCAGGCGCATGCTGGCCTATAAGACCCGCTGGTATGGCTCTACTTTGATCGAAGCCGATCGATACTTCCCTTCTTCGAAGACGTGTTCGGCGTGTGGTGGGCGAAAGCCAAACCTGACACTCGCCGATCGCACCTACAACTGCCAGCATTGTGGTGTCTCGATCGATCGTGATCACAACGCCGCAATCAACCTCGCCCGCCTCGGCGGGACCGGTATCGGGAGTAGCCCGACCGCCAACCATCGGGTTGGAGATGGACGTGGAGCCAGGCAGAAGACCCCACCCGCGCGAGCGGATAGGGCAGCGGGCAATGAAGCGTCAACCCGGCACGAGACCGAATCGGGTTTCGGTCAGTCCGGGACTGCCGTGCAAGCGATGACTCCACTGTGCCGATCCGAGGCCTCCGCCCGCATCGGTCGGCAGACCCATCCGCACCCTGATTTCTGCCGGGCCCGATCTCAGGGTGCTACCCCTAGGCGGGCAGACTTAGACAGGTGAGCACGACATTGCAAGCCACCGGTCTGTCCGCAGGCCACGCCGAGCGGACCCTCTTCGCCGACCTCGACTTCACTCTCGCCCCTGGCGACGTGATCGGGCTGGTGGGAGTGAACGGTGCCGGCAAGTCGACGTTACTGCGGATGCTGTCCGAGCGCACGGCCGGCGGCGGCGCCATCACCTTGAGCCCGCCGGACGCGACGGTCGGCTACCTGGCGCAGGAGCCGGAGCGGATCGACGGCGAGACCGTGCTCGAATTCCTCTCTCGCCGGACCGGCGTCGCCGTTGCCCAGCAGGTGATGGACGCGGCGGCGGAGCGTCTCGGCGAAGGCGGGGAAGATGACTACTCGCCCGCACTCGAGCACTGGCTCGCCCTCGGTGGCGCCGATCTGGATCAGCGCGCCGAGGAGGTGGCCGCCGATCTCGGCCTCACCGACGGACTCGCGAACGGCCTGGACACCCCGATGACGGGTCTGTCCGGCGGACAGGCGGCGCGGGCGGGTCTGGCCTCGGTGTTGTTGTCGCGCTTCGACATTCTGTTACTCGATGAGCCGACCAACGATCTCGATCTGGACGGTCTTGACCGGCTGGAGCGCTTCGTCAAAGGCATCCGGGTGCCGCTGATGGTGATCAGTCACGATCGGGAGTTCCTGGCGCGCACCGTGAATCGGGTGCTGGAGCTGGATCTGGCGCAGCAGCAGGTCGGGCTCTACGACGGCGGGTATGAGGCGTATCTGGCCGAACGCGAGATCGCCCGCAAGCACGCCCGCGAGGCCTACGACGAATTCGCCGACACCAAGGCGGGTTTGGAGGCGCGGGCGCAGATGCAGCGCAACTGGCTCGAGCACGGCGTGCGCAACGCGCGACGTAAGGGCAAGAACGACTCGGACAAGATGGGCCGCAAGACCCGTGCGGAGTCGACCGAGAAGCAGGCGGCCAAGGCCCGCCAGACACAGCGCCGGATCGAACGCCTAGACGTGGTCGAAGAGCCGCGCAAGGAGTGGGAGCTGCGGATGGAGATCGCGGCCGCGCCCCGCAGCGGTGCGGTGGTGGCGACCGCGGCCAATGCGGTCGTGCGCCGAGGCGAGTTCACCCTCGGCCCGATCACCACGCAGATCGACTGGGCCGACCGGATCGTGCTCACCGGTGCCAACGGTTCCGGCAAATCCACCCTGCTCAGCCTGCTGCTCGGCAAGATCGTCCCCGATTCCGGCTCCGCCGCACTGGGTTCCGGCGTCGAGATCGGCGAGGTCGACCAGGCACGCGGGCTGTTTCGCGGATCGGAACGGCTGACCGACACCTTCAGCGCGGCGATGCCCGACTGGCCCGACGCCGACGTCCGCACACTGCTGGCCAAATTCGGCCTGCGCGGCCCGCATGTGACCCGCGCCTGCGACACCCTCTCCCCCGGCGAACGAACCCGCGCCGCGCTGGCCTTGCTGCAGGCGCGCGGGGTGAATCTGCTGGTCCTGGACGAGCCGACCAACCACCTCGACCTGCCCGCCATCGAACAGCTCGAGCAGGCCGTCGAATCCTTCACCGGCACGCTGATTCTGGTGACGCATGATCGCCGGATGCTGGATTCTGTTCGCGCGACCCGCCGTTGGCACATGGCCGGTGGATCGCTCACCGAGGATTAGGACGCACCATGGACCTCACACTTGGCATCGATACCCGCGTCACACTGCTCGTCACCGGCCTGATCTTCCTGATCGCCTTGCTGCTCGGGGTGTGGAAATACCATGGCATCCGCACCTCGGCCGAGGGCGCGGCGCACATCTACGTCGACATCGCGCACCGCGCCGCCCTGCTGTATTCCTTCGCCGGGATCCTGCTCGCGGTGTTCACCGAGCTCAGCGCGTGGCCGACGGCGGTCAACCTGACGGCGGACCTGGTGATCCTCGCGTTCTTCGTCGGCGCGATCGCCAGCTACGTGCTGCACGGCTGGCGGCGCGATACCACCAATCAATTCGCCGGCACCACCATCCCCGCCGCGCTGCGGATGTCGATGTACGGGCTGATCGCGGGCGAGATCCTCGGGTTCCTGGTGCTGTTCAGCGGTTTCCTCGTCGGCCAGTTCTAGCTCAGAACGACTGCACCACAGCCATTTCCGCGGCACCGAACAGGTCGATGCCGGAACCGAGCGCGGCGCCGATCAGCCCGGCGGCACCGGTGACGACAAGTATCGCCACGACAACGATCAGCGACCGCGAGCGCGGCACCCGTGGTACGGGGAACGAATACCCGCGCGACGGTTCAGGGACCGGCTCGTAGTGCTCGACCGGCTGGCCGTAACCCTCGTCCCGGATCGGGACGGTGTGCGAATACCCTTGCGGCACCTCACGGCACCCCGGCCTGCCACACGCCCCACCACAGCGGTGATACGGATCGTATTCGAGCGGGTAGCGGTCCTCGTCGCGGTAGTTCCGGGCAGGCAGCGGCGGCACCATGAATCGCCCCCTTCGAATCGTGTTGCGCGCCAAACTGTCCGGTGCGCCAAGCAGCACACTCGCCACCAGCACACAGGTCAATACGGCGTAAGCCGATATTAGATGGACCTGGCGTAACCCGCCAGGCAGATCTAGACCGCCGCGACCTGCTTGGCCAGATCGTCGGCGAGCTGGCGCGCCTGCGCCGGATCGGTGGCCTCGACCATCACCCGCACCAGCTGCTCGGTTCCGCTGGGCCGCAACAGCACCCGGCCGGACTCACCGAGCACGCGCTCGGCCTCGGCGACCGCTTCGCGCACCTCGGGATCGGCGGCGACGGCGGCCTTGTCGCTGACCGGCACGTTCACCAGCACCTGCGGCACGGTGCTCATCACCGCGGCCAGCTCGCCGAGCGGGCGCCCGGTCTGGGCCATCCGCGCCATCAGCCGCAGCCCGGTGAGCACACCGTCACCGGTGGTGCCGTAGCGCGGGAACACCACGTGACCCGACTGCTCACCACCCAGGCTGTAGCCGCCGCGGCGCAGTTCCTCGAGCACGTAGCGGTCACCGACGGCGGCGGTGAGCACGGTGATCCCGGCGGCGCGCATGGCGATGTGCAGACCGAGGTTGCTCATCACGGTCGCGACCAGGGTGTTGTCGACGAGCTCGCCCGCGTCGCGCATCGCCAGCGCCAGCACGGCCATGATCGCGTCACCGTCGACGATCTCGCCCGCGGCGTCCACCGCGAGGCAGCGGTCCGCGTCGCCGTCGAGGGCGATGCCGAGGTCGGCGCCGTGCGCGAGGACGGCGGCGCGCACGGCCTCGAGGTGGGTCGACCCGCAGCCGTCGTTGATATTGAGGCCGTTGGGTTCGGCGTTGATCGCGATCACCGTCGCGCCCGCCTCCCGGTACACCTGCGGGGCCACCTCGGCGGCCGCGCCGTGCGCGCAGTCGACGACGACGGTCAGCCCGGACAGGTCCTGGCCGGTGGATTCGAGCAGATGCTCGACATAGCGTTCGTGGGTGCCCTCGACGGTGTAGTCGCCGCGCACGCGGCCGATGCCGGCGCCGGTCGGGCGCACGGTGACGCCTTCGGCGATCAGGGCTTCGATCCGCTGTTCCACGGCGTCGTCGAGCTTGTGCCCGCCCGCCGCGAAGATCTTGATCCCGTTGTCGGGCATGGGATTGTGCGAGGCGGAGATCATCACGCCGAAGCACGCGTCGTAGAGGCCGGTCAGGTACGCCACGGCCGGGGTCGGCAGCACGCCCACCGAGAGGACGTCGACACCCGCCGAAGTCAGGCCCGCGGTCACCGCGGCCTCGAGCATCTCGCCGCTGGCCCGCGGATCACGGCCGAGGACCGCGACCGCGCGCTTCTTGCCGCGCGAGAGCACCTGCGCCGCCGCGCCGGCGACGCGCATCGCCAGTTCCGGACTCAGCGAGTCGTTGGCGAGTCCTCGAACACCGTCGGTGCCGAACAGCCGTCCCATAAAACCCTCTACTTGTAGTAGGTCCCCGAATACAGCACGAGAGCAGGCGACCAGCCGTGCTGGAAGCCTGCTCTCGCACACGTGCTCCGCCGACCGGGCCCATCCCCGCTCTCGCGGGGAGCATACCTAGCGGATGCGAAAGACGGCGGTCGACAGTGCGTAAATCAGCGCTTCGAGTACTGAGGCGCCTTACGGGCCTTCTTCAGACCGTACTTCTTACGCTCGGTGGCACGCGGGTCACGGGTCAGGAAGCCGGCACGCTTGAGCGCGGGACGATCCTCCGGGGTGACCTCGATCAGCGCACGGGCGATGGCCAGACGCAGGGCGCCTGCCTGACCCGAGGGGCCGCCACCGACCAGGCGAGCGTAGATGTCGAAGCTCTCGACACGCTCGACGGTGACCAGCGGGGACTTCACGAGCTGCTGGTGCACCTTGTTCGGGAAGTAATCCTCGATGGTGCGGCCGTTGAGCTCGAAGTTGCCCGAGCCGGGAACCAGGCGCACGCGAACGACGGCTTCCTTACGGCGGCCGACGGTCTGCACCGGGCGATCGATCACGATCGGGGCGTAGGTGGCTTCTTCGACGTACTCGGCTTCGTAGCCTTCGCCGTCTTCGACAACCTCGACCACGGTCTCGTCGACCGCGTCGAACTCTTCGTTGAACTCTTCAGGAGCGGTCACTGGGCCACCTGCTTGATCTCGAACGGAACCGGCTGCTGCGCGGCGTGGGGGTGGTTCGGGCCTGCGTAGACCTTCAGCTTGCCCGCGATCGCGTTACCCAGCTTGTTCTTCGGGATCATGCCCTTGACGGCCTTCTCCACGAGACGATCGGGACGGGTCGCCAACACCTCGCCGACAGTGCGCGACTTGAGGCCGCCCGGGTGTCCGCTGTGGTGGTGGATCAGCTTGTCCTGCTTCTTGTTGCCGGAGATGGCAACCTTGTCCGCGTTGATGATGATGACGAAGTCGCCACCATCGACGTGCGGTGCGTAGGTCGGCTTGCCCTTGCCGCGCAGCAGGCCAGCGGCCTGCACGGCGAGACGGCCGAGGACTACGTCAGTGGCATCGATGACGTACCACTTGCGGGTGACGTCACCTGCCTTGGGGCTGTACGTAGGCACAGTCGTTCCCTGTCTGTCGTCGGTGTTGCCGGCCACGGGTGTGGTCGAGAGCGTCCCGGCGGCCGGTGGAGACCCGGGACATCGAGGAGACGCCGATCCGCGAACGGTTCGACGTTCCACACGCCAGCGAGCAACGATACCAGCTACGCATGACGCCACCACAATCGGGCGCTGAGCTAGATCACCACCGGTGGGCCTGGATCGGTCGCGCCTGCGGGACCAGGGATGAGGTAGCGCAGTGTGTCGATGCCGGGGGTGACGCAGGCTTGGTCCTCGATCAGGCCGCCACCGCGCGCGCTCGCGATGCCCTCGGGCGGGACCGTGTTCGCGTACGGGGTGAACGCGCAGCTCACGAACTCACCGTCGGCCGCGGCCGCGGGAGCGGTGGCGCCCGCGTGCCAGGCCGTCGCGGCGAGCGCGACCGCGCCGACAACGGCCGGTGCGCCGAAGAAGCCCTTCTTCATCTTGCCGAGCAGCTTGCCCCTGCGCTCGTCGTCGTCGGGTTCGTCGAGCGCGTGCCGCCCGCCGGACTGCGCGGGCGGACCGGCGACGAAACCGGCCGGACTCGGCGGCTGACCGGTGGTCGGCGCCGCGGGCGGGGCACCCCAGCCGACCTGCGCGGCATAGCCCTGGCCAGGGTGCTGGGACTCGGGGTAGTCGTCCTCGTCGAGTTCCGGCTCGGTGACCAGCAGGTGCGCCGCGCCGAGCACCAGCGCGTGCATCGGATGATCGGCCACGTGCAGGCGCTGACCGAGATGGTTCTGGAAGGCCAGCCGCAGGGCGTCGTTGAAGCAGACATTGCCCGCCAGCAGCACCGTCGAGGTGTCGGCGCCGATCGAGCGGGCCGCGGCCATCGCCTCGATCACCACGTTGTCGGCCGAGCGGGCGTCACGCAGCGCCTCGGCGCCGACGGCGACCTCCACCGATTCGGTGGGCTGTTCGTCGTCGCCGTGCACCGCGACGACCAGCAGGGTGCGCCCGTCGGAGTACACGCCGGTGGCGCCGATGCCGTTGCGGTGCCGC
This sequence comes from Nocardia sp. NPDC055053, assembly GCF_053608285.1. Lineage (NCBI taxonomy): Bacteria > Bacillati > Actinomycetota > Actinomycetes > Mycobacteriales > Nocardiaceae > Nocardia > Nocardia sp. NPDC055053. The sequence goes on from NZ_JBSGVD010000011.1 coordinate 42,995, forward strand.
TCGCTCGGCGGCGAGACCAGGCCGAGCGCGCGCACATAACCCGACAGCGCGACGCTCTCCGGCAGCGGCTCCACGACCACGTCGAGCTGCTCGACGAGCGCGGCGTAGGTCTCGACCTTCTCCTCCGGCCAGGTGTCCGGGTACGGCAGCGCGACCAGCTGCGGCTTGCCGCGCAGGTACTTGCCGACCGCGGCGAGCGGGTTGTACAGCCTGGCCCGGAACACCAGCTCCGCGGGCCAGGTTGCGCCGGCGATCACGATCTGCGGGTGCCCGAGGATGTCGCGCACGTCGGCGATGGCCATGCCGAGGTCCGGCCGCTGCCGGTCGACGCCTGCGGTGTGCAGCCTGCCCGCCGCGTCGGCGAGGAGGTAGGCGGGTGGGGTGTAGGTGCCCTCCACCTGAACCGGGCGGATCGGAGTCTCACCGCCGCCCGCGGCAACGGACACCACATCCCACCCCAGATGCAGGGCCCCAACTCGAACGGTCACAGGCTCAAGTGTGCCCGGTCGGCGAGCGACACGCGCATCATGCCCGCCGATATGGCCCTGACCTTGCGATCCCTCATGCCTGTGACTTCTTCAGGCGCAGGCGGCTCCAGGTGATGGCCGCCAGGATCGAGGTGATCACGATGAGCAGCACGATGTCGAGAATCCAGATGCCCGGCTTGTGTTCCCACAGCGCGTCCTCCTGTGCACCGATGACCAGCTCGCGCAGATCCACCGTCGACGCGCCGGCGGCATAACCCCAGCGCGACGGGAACAGATACGACACCTGCTCGAGGCCCGCCCGGTCGGTCACCGGGATCAGACCGCCCGCCATCACCAGCTGCACCATGATCATCACCACGAGCATCGGCATGACCTGCTCGTTGGACTTGGCCAGGCTCGACATCAGCAGACCGAACACCACACAGCAGACCGCGGTCATCGCGATGACCAGGTACAGCTCGACGCTGCCGTTCGGGATCAGCGCGCCCTCCGGCGGCGCCTTCTTGCCGATCAGCGTGATGCCGACCAGCACCGCCGACTGCAGGAACGCGGTCACGCTGAACACCACGATCTTGGCCATCAGATACGCCGAGGGCAGCAGGCCGACCGCGCGCTCCCGGTGGAAGATCGACCGCTCACCGACCAGGTCACGCACGGTGAGCGTGGCGCCCATGAAGCACGCGCCGAGGATGAGCACCACGAGCAGCTGCTGTGCCTCACCACCGCTGGACCGCGCGAACGAACCGTCCGGCTGGGCGATCAGCGGGCCCTCGGTGAAACCGTCAGTACCCGGCACCACCAGCGACAACGCGCCGAGGATGAACGGCAGCACCACGAGGAACGCCAGGTAACCGCGGTCGGCGAAGATCAGCCGCAACTGCCTGCGCGCGAGGGTGCTGAACTGGCGCATCCCGCTCGATTGCGGCGGCGCGCCCGCGTTGCCCCGCTGCAACGGCTGGGGTGGCGGCGGTGGCGGCACGTACGCCTGCCTGGACCGGTAGGCCGCGAAGGCCTGGTCCGGGTTGGCCGCGACCTTGGCGAAGATCTCCGCCCAGTCCGACGTGCCGAGCGCGGCGCCGACGCCGCCGGGATGACCGGCGAAGGCGGTCTTGCCACCCGGCGCGAGCAGCACCACCTGGTCGCACATGTCCAGGCAGGCCACCGAGTGGGTCACCACGATGACCACGCGACCGGCGTCGGCCAGTTCGCGCAGCATCTGCATGACCTGCCGGTCCAGCGCAGGGTCGAGACCCGAGGTCGGCTCGTCCAGGATCAGCAGCGACGGGCCGGTGAGCAGCTCCATCGCCACCGACGCGCGCTTGCGCTGACCACCGGAGAGCCGGTCGACGCGGGTGTCGGCGTGCTGGGTGAGCGAAAGCTCCTTCAGCACACCGTCGATCACCTGCTGCCGGTCGGCCTTGGTGGTGTCGGGCGGCAGCCGCAGTTCGGCGGCGAAGCCGAGCGCCTGGCGGACGGTGAGCTGGCGGTGCAGCACGTCGTCCTGCGGGACCATGCCGATGCGGGAGCGCAGCGCCTCGTACTCGGCGTGCAGGTTGCGGCCCTCGAAGGTGACCACACCGCCGGAGGGCTGGGTGCTGCCCGCGATCAGCTTCGACAGCGTCGACTTGCCCGCACCCGACGGGCCGATCAGCGCGGTGAGCGTGCCACGCCCGGCCTGCATGTTGACATCGACGAGCAGCTGCTTGTTGCCCTCGACCGTGAAGCCGACCCCGTGCACCGTCAGGCCGAGCTCCGCGACCGGCTTCTGCCGATGCGCCAGCGCCCCCTGGGTGACGACGAAGTCGATATTGCCGATCGTGACGATGTCGCGCTCGCGCAGCACGGTGCGCTGCTGACGATGACCGTTGACGAACGTGCCGTTGGCCGACCCGAGGTCCTCGATGACCAGCCCCTCGGCCGAGGACACCAGGCGCGCGTGCTGGCGCGAGGCCAGCGGATCGTTCACCACGATCTGGTTGTCGGAGGTACGGCCGATGCTCAGGCCGCCGGGCGGGATGCGGTCACCGCGCGCGACCGGCTCGGTCGAGGCCGCCTTGCGCACCGGCGGCAGCATCGACGAGTCGGCACGGCGGGTCATGTTGATGTTGTCCTGCGGCGCCATCGGCTGCGACGGCAACTGCGAGGTGGGCGTGAACTGCGGCTGCTGGTGCGGGGTCGGTCTGGACTGCGGCGGGAAGGGCTGCTGCGGACGCTGCGGCGGGCGATGCTGCTGCGGCTGCGACGGCGCCGCCACCATGGTGGCGGCGTGGCGCGAGGCGGGCGCGGCAGGCACCAGATGCAGCAGCGGTCCACTGATTGCGTCCCCCAGACGCACCTGTGTGGGCCGGTCGATCGACACGGGCTGGCTCAGCTTGCGCGCGTCGACGAAAACGCCGTTGGTACTGCCGTTGTCGGCGAGTACCCAGGCTCCGTTCTGAAAGCGCAGAGTGGCGTGCACGCGCGATACCAGCGGACTGTCCACGAACAGAGTGACCTCGGGCGCACGGCCCATGGTGATCTGCTGGCTCGCTTCGAAGACTCGTTCGGTTCCATCATGGCGCACGGTGATGGTCTGCGCCCCCGGTGAAGACATGGAGCGGATACTATGCCATCGCCCGGACATCGGCGGTGCCCCCGAGACGGCTTGCTGTCCCGATCCGGCGACCCGTATCCGGCCGACCAGGGGGAATAGATGAAAGGCCAAGTGCTCGTTGCGATCACTGCCGTGCTATGCGCACTGCTGAGCGCGGGTTGCACGCGAGCGATCGATGGCCACGGTGTCTCGATCTACGACGACCCGTTCCAGGTGGCGGGGTTGCCGACGACCGGCGGGCCGAACGGGCCGCGACCGGGAGTCCCCGATTCGACGCTGACCGCGTCCAATGGCGACGGCGGTGAGGTCGACGCGCTGGCGCTCAACGCGATCGACGACATCCAGGCCTACTGGCAGTCCGTGTTCGGCGCCGAGTTTCGCGGCGAGACCTTCGAGCCGGTGGAGAAACTGATCTCCTGGAACGCCCGCGCCTCCCGCAACCAGGCGATCGAGTTCTGCAAGGAAACCACCTACCACCTGGTCAACGCCGCCTACTGCCGCAGCGACAACTCCATCGGCTGGGACCGCGCGATGCTGCTGCCGACCATGACCGAGACCTTCGGGAAGATGTCGGTGGTCATGGTGCTTGCCCACGAGTACGGGCACGCCATCCAGACCATGGCCAAGCTCGTCACCAAGAAGACGCCGGTGCTGGTCAAGGAACAGCAGGCCGACTGCTTCGCCGGCGCGTTCATGCGGCACGTCGCCGAGGGCAAATCGAAGCACTTCACCATCAACACCTCCGACGGCCTGAATTCCGTTCTGGCCGCGACCGTTTCGATCCGCGACTCCGACCCCGACGATCCCGAGAGCGTGCACGGTTCGGCGTTCGAGCGGGTCACCGCCGTGCAGATCGGCTTCACCGACGGCCCGCGCGGCTGCAAGGGCATCGACGACGAGGAGATCGACCAGCGCCGGGGCAATCTGCCGCAGAGCTTCTCCGGCGATCAGGGCCGCGGCGAGTTCCCGGTCTCCCAGGCCAACCTGGTCGAACTGAGCAAGGCGCTGCAAGCCATCCTGCCGGTCCGCGACGCTCCGTCCTACGACTACTCCGGCGCCCGGATCGACTGCAAGGACGGCGCGGTCACCGAACCGGTCACCTACTGCCCCGCCAAGAACGTCATCGCCACCGATGTGCCCGGCCTCGCCGAACGCGGCTCGGTCGACACCGAGGACGACGGCCCGCTCCCGGTGAAGGTCAGCGGCGACTACAACGGCTATATCGTGTTCATCTCGCGCTACACCCTCGCCGTCCAGCGCAGCCAAGGTCAGCAGCTGACCGGCGCGAAGACCGGCCTGCGGGCGGCCTGCCTGTCCGGCGTGGTCACCGGCAAGCTCGCCCAGCCCGGCCGTCCGGCCGCCCAGGGCGACATCCAGCTCTCCGCGGGCGACCTCGACGAAGCGGTGTCCGGGCTGCTCACGGATGGTCTGGCTGCCAGCGATGCCGAGGGGAATACCGTTCCGAGCGGGTTCTCGCGTGTGGACGCGTTCCGGGCGGGGGTTCTCAACGGTGAGACGACGTGTTTGTCGCGGTATAGCTAGTCCCGGCGAAATCGTGCAATTCGACGTCGTCCAGTCAGATATCTGACCGGCACACGGCGGATTGCACGAATACGCCAGTCCTGCCGATCAACCGAACGGCGGCGGCGCGGCGGGCTCATACCGCAGCACCCGGTTGCCGATCATCACCTCGGTGCCCGGGATCAGCACCATCGGCTGGTTGGGCGTGAGCCGGACCCAGTCGCGGTAGCCGGGCAGGCGGGAGCGGGTGCCGTTGGTCGACCCGCGGTCGATGAGCTGGACGTCCCAATTCACCAGGTGCACTTCGGCATGCGCCCGCGACATACCGCCGGAGGTGTCGTCCACACGCAGCGGGATGAGGCCGCGCTGGGCCGCCTCGGAGTTCTCCGGGTCGCGGCCGATCACCGCGTCGGCGGCCAGCAGGTAGGTCATGCCGTCGTCGAGGACGAGCATGCCCAGCGGCGGGCGTACCACTTCGGCGAGCGCCTGGGTCTGGTCGACCGGCATGCCGCACACGGTGCAGAACGCCGAGCGCGGATCGCTGGGATGCGCACGCGCGCACTTGAATCCCATCACCTTGACCGTGAGCACCGTCGACCGCGCGGTCGCCTCCAGGCGTCGCTGCAGGTCCGGGTCGGGTTCGGGCGCTGGGTTGGTGCCCGCGAGCCGGGTCTCGGCATTGTGCGGATCGGCGGGTGGCGCAACCGAATACGGGCCGACCGCCGAATGTGCCGGGCCGGTCGCGCTGGTCGCCGCGTCCATCATCGACGTCGCGGGCTGCATGCCGGTAGCGGGCGGTTCGGCCGGACGCGAATCCGCCTGCGTGGGACGCGGTTCCCGATCGATCCGGGCGGTCGGTGGCGGCGGCCTGCGCGTCTCGCCCGCTGGCTCGGCCGTGCGGACCCGCGACCGCACTCCGTTGGACCACACGACCGCGCCACCGGCCTGCGCGATCCCTTCGACCAGCCACCCCACGCCGCGTTCCGGCGGCAGGTCGGGGATGCGGCCCTTGGCGTCGTCGACGAACAGCGCGACCGCCTTGGCCGGCTCGGACGCCACCCGGTCGACGGTGAACGCGGCGTCGCTGCCCCGGTAGTACTCGGTGGTGCCGTCGCCGGCGAGCACCGCGGTGACCGCGCCGTGCAGGAAGATCGCCACCCCGCCGTTGGCCGCGGCCGAGAGCACCCCGAAATCGATAGGCGTGCCCGGCGAGATCTGTTCGGCGTACTTCATGAGCCAGCGGGTCGCCTCCCGCGCGACCACCGCACCGGGACCGGCCGGTTCGTCCTCGGCGGCGGCGCGCACCAGCTCGGCCAGCGATTCCAGCGCGACCGCCGCGGTGTCATCGGGGGTGAGCCTGCCGTGCCCGCGATGGGCGACCACGATCACCGCGCCCGCGACGCGCGCGACCGCATGACTTCCGAGCACAACTTCGACCTGCCGATCCCTCACAGGTATCGGCCTCCACCGGAACCGCGCAGCAGGGTCGTCGCCATGTACTCCAGACTATGGCAAACCCGCCCACTTAGGTCTGTTGCCTTGGGTGAGCGGACGTGAATCCACACACCATCAGGCAGCCGTCCCTTCCGAGACGACGGTCCCGGCCTCACCAACACCACGAATGGTGTTGTGCCGGGTTGACGTTTCACAGCCTCCTGCGTTGCCCGCTCGCGCGAGCTCGGTCTCCTGGATGGCTCCACGTCCAGCCACCGACCCACTGCCGGCGGGACCCTGTGCACCCAGGCGGTCGGCCTGGGTGTCGCCGAGTCGGGCGAGGTTGATCGCGGCATTACGATCACGATCAATCGACAAACCACAAGATTCACATTCGTAGACGCGGTCGGCGAGGGTCAGGTTTGGCTTTCGCCCACCGCACCCCGAACACGTCTTCGAACTCGGAAACCACCGATCGGCTTCTACCAGAACCGACCCATACCAGCGGGTCTTGTCCGCCAACAGCTGACGGACCTGGGCCAGGGCCGCGTCAGCGAGCGCGCGGTTCAACCCCTTCTTCCGGGCACCACCGGCCGACCGCATCCCGGCCGCGTTCAACGTTTCCACCGTGATCACCCGATGCTGCTGCGCCAGCACGGTGGTGGCCTTATGCAAAGCATCCCGACGGATCGCCGCGGCCCGCCCGTGTGTTCGGGCGATCCGTCCTGTGGTGGCCTGCCATCGTTTCGACGGTTGCCGCCGGGTTTTCGTCACCGGGTCATACGGACCGTGCTGACGAGCCGCCCGGCGTTGCAACCCCCGCAACCGGACACGCGCAGCAGTCAGTGGTTTCGGCGCCGGAACCCGTCCCACCTCCCTGCCGTCAGAGGTAGCGATCACCAGCAGAGCATCAGCGGTGACGCCGACGTCCACCCCGACCACCGGGTGCGGTGACCTGTGTGCATGCTCGGGGCGGGACTTGGCAGCGACAAGCGTCTGGAACGACACATACCAGCGGTGACGTGAATCCTGCGCCAGAGTCGCTGACAGGATGCGTACGGTTCCCGCCTCGACTCGGCGGGCGAGTTTGCGGGTGGATTCGTGGGTTTTGAGCCGTCCGATCCGTGGCAGAACGACGTGGTGACGGTCGGGTTCGACCCGGATCGCTCCGGTGGTGAACCGAACCGACCGCCGGGTCCGGACGGATTTGAACCTCGGGAACCCGACCGGCTTACCTGCCCGATGGCCGGTGCGGGAGCTGGCCCAGCTGTCCAGGCCTCGCGAGGGCGTCGAGTCCGGTGTTGTAAGCCTCTTTTGAATTCTCGGCCCACCACGGCGCGTGCTGATGCTTCCGCTGGTTCCAGATCTTCCGAAGTTTCGGTAGCGACCAGCCGATCGACGGAGTCAGATCGGCGTCAGCGATGCCGTAGGTGCGTTCGGCGGCTCGTTGATCCACCACAGCTTTGACCAGGGCGAGCATGTGGTTGAACGCGAATCGGGATGCACCGCACTGTGATCGGATCATTCGGAGTTGTTGTGGGGTCGGGTCGAGCGCGAAGCGGTAGGCCTGCACGGTCGATCCGTCGGGGAGGTCGAACCGGGCCACCAGTGATCACCTTCCCCGGGTTTCGTTGCCGGTCACCAACACCGATCACCATGCCAGACAGGTAGGACATGTTTCGGTCCGCGCCAGCAATCGAGACCATCCGCGCCAGGCTTGCACACGTCCGATCACACCTGGTCACGGAAGATGTCGGACAGTTCAGAACCCCCTGGCCATCGTTTGTCCGGTAAATTCAATGGAACAGCGGGGAGGAACTCGAGGGCCTGTGATGATCTATTCGACCAAGATCCGGATCGCGTCCGCACTCTGTTGCGCCACGATGGCCGCCGCGCTCACCGGTTGTGCGGTCAGCGGCACACCGGTCGCCGCCGAACCCGATGTGCGCGGCCTGGAAACGGGCACCTACGCCATCGACCGGCACAGCTACGACGACACCGCGGGCAGCGAGGGCGCGCTCGTCGAGGGAACCCGGATGTCGGCGGCGGTGGTTCCCGCCGTGCGGATCGACTCGTCGCTGTCGTACGGCCGCGGCGGCACGGTCGTCCCCGATGTGGAGCGGGCGCTCGACTTCGTCGCCAACGTCTCCAAACCCGTTCTGGAGAACCGCAAATTCGTCACCGGCTATGCCGCGCTCGGCTCCGACAAACCCGATCCGGACGGCCAGAAGCGTCCCGCGTCCGACGCGACCGCCGTCACCACCGCGGTCTTCCGGTTCCCCGACGCCGCCTCGGCCACGCTCGCCGCCAGGGAACTCGAGGACGTCGACCTGGCCGTCTCCCCCGACAACCGCAAGCTCGCCTCCACCAAATACCCGGAGGCCTACGTGCATTGGCGTCCGAACGTCCCGACGATCGGCGCGTTCCTTGCGCACAAGGACTTCGTGATCTCGCTGTTCATCCAGCGACCACGCGCCGACTCCGCCGACCTCACCGCCTGGGTCGACAAGACCCTCGCCGCCGCGCTGACCCAGCTCGGCACGTTCACCCCCACCCCCTTCGGCAAACTCGGCGATCTCCCGATCGACCAGGAGCGCCTGCTCGCCAGAGCCGTCGTCAAGGACCGCGCCGGCCTTGATCCCGACCAGCATTCGTTCGCCGTCTACAGCCCGGCCCACCTGGTGAACAACGCCGACGACCAGGCCGCACGCCAGCGCCTCGTCGACTCCACCGGCGCCGAGAACATCGCCCTCGTCGACGGCGGCTCCGTCACCCGCGTCCGCGACTTCGCCGCCGCCCAGGCCCTGATGAACGGCCTCATCGACACCGCGGGCCACTACGACACCCTCCCCGCCCCCGCCGATATCCCCGGCGCCAAATGCCTGCAACTCAACAATCAAGGCGACGCCGAAGAGGAATACAAATACCGCTGCTATGTGCCGTATAAGCGCTATCTGGGCATCGTGAGCTCCGACCAGGAACCCGATGTCCGCCAGAAGATCTCCGCCCAATACGCCCTGCTCGCGAACAGTTTGTGACCCTACTCGCCCGCCCCGGAACTGATTCGGTGACGTAGTATCGCGCCGAATGTCGTTTCCGGGGAGGGATGATCGCGTTGCGAGCCACCAGAGGAGTCTGTGCCGCATTGGCGGCCGCGCTGCTGACGACTGTCGTCGCAGCCTGCGGAACAGGCAGTGAAAACCCGACGGCTACCGACCCTCCGGTCGACCTCGCGACCCTGGACGTCGGCGGCTACGCGACCCAACCGCGCGAGGTCGGGGTGGTCGCGAACATGGATCAGGCGCGGTTCGTCGAAGCCCAGCGGCTCGGCGATTTCATCCCTGCCCCCTTCGACATCGATTCGCGCTTCGTCAATCCCAGCCCGTTCATGGCCTCGGTGTTCATCGATCCCGAGGCGTCACTGGGCAAGATCATGGCGGTCGACCGGTTCGCCGAGATCGCACCCGACTTCATCGGTGGATTCGTGAGCTCCGCGCAGACAGAACCCGACAACATGGGCATGGACATGGTCAATGCCATCATGATCTTCCCCAACGCCCAGCAGGCCACCGCCGCCGCGACCGCGCTGGAACAGCTCGACTTCGGTTACGCGCCGAACAATCAGCCGATCGAGATCCCCGGTTACCCCGCGGCGAAAGCACACTGGCAGCCCGACCAGCAGTCCATCGGTTCCTGGTATGCCACCGGCCATCTCGTCATCTACACCTGGTTCTTCGACTACCTGAAGATCTGGCTGAACAAGGTCGACAAACAGGCGCTGCTCGACCTGGTCCGCAAGAGCCTCGACACCATCGTGCCCTCGGTCGCGAAGTTCACCCCGACCCCCACCGGCCAGCTGATGACACTGCAGCGCGACCGCGAGGGAATGCTCGGCCGCACGGCGTCTCGCCCACGCGAGGATTCGTGGATCGAACCGCCTGGTGTGTACGCGGGCCAGACCTCCGTCCACTTCTCCTCGGGACCGGTGGAACGGAAGGCGATGATCGAGGCCAACGGCGTCGACCTGTACACCAACGATGGCGCCGACGTGTACCGCGCCCGCGACATCGCGGCTGCCCAGGCGGTCCGCGACACGATCGGCGGCCTGACCCGCAAGTTCACCACCGTCGAATCGCCGAAGAACCTGCCGAGCGCCCGCTGCAAGGAGTACATCGGCAGGGAAAGATTGGCGATCCGCTTCTACTGCGCGGTCTCCTACGACCGCTACGCGGCCTATGTCTGGTCCCACCAGCTCCTCGACGTCCAGCAGCGCATCGCCGCCCAGTACGCATTGCTGGTGAACGCCGCATGACCAAGCGCATCGCGACCATCCTGTTCGCCGGCCTGCTGACAACCGTCGTGACGGCCTGCGGCTCCACCGTGCCCGGCACCGGAGTACCCGGAGAGATCGACGTCCGCACTCTCGATGTCGGCTCGTATCCCACCGAACCGCCCAATGCCCACGACGACGATCCCGTGCCCGCCTTCTACTACATGTACAAGATCGCGGCGATGCGGATCGCCGACTACACGATCACCGCCAACGACATCGACCCGCGGATGATCTACGGCAACCGGGCCGGCTTCCACAAACCCGGTTTGATGCCCGATGAACTCGGCGACTCCCTCGCGACGTCGGCCATCGCGAAGCAGCACAACCTCCTCTACGGCTTCCAGTCGAGCGGAGCGATGAAGGACACCACTGTCACCGCCAGCCTCGGCTGGCCGACCAAGAACGACAGCAACCCGCTCACCGCCACCACGATGATCTTCCAGTTCCCCGATGCCGATCGGGCGACCGCGGCGGCCAAGGAGTTCTACGACGCCGACATGGCCGCCCAGGAGGGTCGCAACCAGCCGGTGACGCTGTCGAAATATCCTGCGGCCCTGTCACATTGGCGCCCGGATTCACCTTTCCTGCGCACCCTGCTCCCGCACGGGCCCTATGTGATCGCCTTTCTGCTCTCGGTGGCGACCCCCGATCTGCCCGCACTCACCACTCTCGCCGAGACCGCCCATACCAAGCAGATCGAGGCGCTGGCCAAGACCATGCCGCTGACCGACGAACAGATCATGAAGCTGCCCTGGGACCCTGAGCACATCCTGATGCGCACCCTCAACCCGGACCAGACCACACGCCCCGAGGCCGACACCTTTCAGCTGACCGGCAAGCAGGGGGCTCTGCACTCTTCCGGCGGCCCACTGCCCGACGACCGCCAGTACCTCGATCAGCAGCTCACGAAGATGAACGCCCAGCAGGTGGCGCTGTCCTGGAGCGCGATCGGCATCCGCACCGGCGACGCCGAGTCGGCGCGCCGAGCGGTCACCGAGAAGCTCTTCCCTTGGCCGACCATCGCCGACGTCGCACCCCCACCCAACCTTCCCGATTCCGCCTGCGTGGAGAACAAGCCGCTCAGCGCGAAAAAGCGCTTCAGCTGCATAGTCGCCTACCACCAGTACGTCGGAATAGTCACCAGTGGACAGCTTCTCGACGCCCAGCAACAGGCCGCGGCACAGTATGCCGTCTTCGCCAACAGCCGTTGACGTGACGCGCAGCAACGAATCAGGAGATTGTGAGAGATGACGATGAGCCCGGGCACCATCGTCGGTGGCTACCGAATCGTCCGCAAGATCGGCGCAGGCGGCATGGGCTCGGTCTATCTGGCCGATCACCCGAGCCTGCCGCGCACCGACGCGCTCAAGATCCTCAGCGCCGAGCTCAGTCGTGACCCCGAGTTCCGTGCCAGGTTCGAGCGCGAAGCCAATCTCGCGGCCGGACTCGACCATCCGAATATCGTCTCGGTCTACAACCGCGGCGAAGAGCACGGCCAGCTCTGGATCGCGATGCAGTTCGTCGAAGGCACCGACGCCGCGGCCGAACTCGCGCGCGACCCGCACGCCATGACCCCGCTGCGCGCGCTGCGCATCACCACCGAGGTCGGCAAGGGCCTCGACTTCGCCCATCACCGCGGCCTGCTGCACCGCGACGTCAAACCGGCGAACTTCCTGCTGTCGGAAACCTACGGCGACGACGAGCGCGTGCTGCTCACGGATTTCGGCGTCGCGAAGTCGACCGACGACGCCTCCGAGCTCACCCAGACCGGCAGCTTCCTCGCGACCATCGCCTACGCGCCCCCGGAGCAGCTCTCCGGCGGCCACCTCGATCACCGCGCCGACATCTACAGCCTGGCTTGCGCGTTCTACAAGCTCCTGACCAACCAGAACCCCTACCCCGCAACACAACCGGCCATGGTGATGATGGGTCACCTGCACGAGCCGCCACCGCGCCCGACCAGCGTGCGTCCCGGGTTGCCGCCCGCCATCGACTACGTCATCGCCCGCGCGATGGCGAAGAATCCGAACGAGCGTTTCGCCACCTGCCGGGAATTCACCGACGCCGTCGCCGCCGCGCTCGTCCCCGGATCCAATCCCACCGGCAACCACACGTCACCGACCTATCCGGTCCAGACACCGACGCAGTGGTCGAGTTCGGCCCGCACAGAAGCGTTCACGGCCCATGGCCCGGCGAACCCCATTGGCGCGCCGAAGAGTTCGAAGCGCAAGCTCGCGCTATCGCTCGGCGCGCCGGCCGCCGTCGTCGCCGTCGCCGCCGGGATCGGAATCTGGGCATCCAGCGGCGGCTCTCCCACCTCGGCTCCGGCCCCGACCACGGCCGCCCAAGCGACCGGCAGCCCGATCGAGCAGGCCCGAGCGGCCAACCCCACCTTCGCAGGCAAGACCGTCTTGATGGTCGATGTCGACGCCGAAAACAAGATCGCGACCTACCTCGGCGGCACGCTCCCCACCAAGTTCCTCGAAGACCTCGGTCTCATCTACAACTTCAACTACACCAAGACCGGCGAAGAACCATCCCCACGCCCGGTCGCCAACTCCTCCGACCGCTTCAACACCGCCGAAGACAGCTACATCCTCGCCGTTCGCAGCGACGCGAAAGCCGGCGGCGGCGGCCTTCTCGGCCTCCCCTTCCAGATCACCGGATCCCGCGCGACCGTGATCCCCGTCGACGACCCGATCACCGTCTCCGCCATCCGGAACTGGACATCGAGCTCCGAACAAACACTGCTGTCCAGGCTGGTCCCGGTCCTTCAGAGCCGGATCAAGTAGGAATCGGTGCGTGTGCCGCGGCACACGGGTGGGATTCCCCCGGTCGTCTGACATGGTTGCGCTGCCGAAGGGTGCGCTACGATGCCCGCGAACCAGATCACCGGGGACGGGGTGGGCTGCGACTGTAGGTCAAGTCGCCCCACGATCGGATCAGCTAGTCAGTTGGAGGGGGAGAGCGTGCTGCTCAACCGTCATGCATCGATCGCGCGCTTAGCGGTTATGACGGCAGTCGCCGTATTCGTCGCAGGGTGTGGATCGCAGGTCTCGGGCAGTGCCTCTCGCAGCGAACCCGACACTGCGGGTCTCGATTTCGGCAACTACCAGACCCAGCCGCGCACGGTCGGCAACGCCAAGAGCCTGAACCAGGGGCGGGCCTGGGAGGCCCAGCGTCTCGCGGACTATGTGGCCATGCCGTTCGAGATCGACCCTGCCTACGTCTACGACAATCGCAAGGAAACGCTGGTCCACCCCACTCAGATCGTGCTGAATCGCAAGGGTCTGGGCAAGCTCATCATCAACGACACCTTCGACGAGGTCGCCGAGGATCTGGTCGCCGGCTGGCTGAACTCCTGGGCGACCGAGCCGACCGGGGGCAACCCCCGGCGCAGCCTCAACCTCTCGGTCCTGATCTTCCCCGATGCCAAGACCGCCGAGACGGTCGCTCCGATCCTCGAACACGACGACTTCACCTACAACACCGACAACCAAAAGGTGTCGATCACCAAATACCCGAAGACCTACGCGCATTGGCGGCCGTCGATCTCCTCCATCGGTTCCTGGACGGTTCACGACCGCTACGTGATCTTCATGAAGCTCGACGACGAGACCCGCGCACCGGACCTGCCCTCGCTGCAGGCACAGGTCGAGCGAGCACTCGAGGTGCAGATTCCGCTGCTGGACAAATTCGTGCCGACCCCGTCGGACCAGCTCGAACGAGTACCCCTCGACCCGACCGGGCTGCTCGGCCGGACTCTGCCGTCGGATGCGTCGGCACCATCCCGGGCCCAGCCCGACGGATACTTCACCGGGCGCGGCGCGCTGAGCTTGTTCCTCGATCCCGATGCCGAGTTGCTGAGTACCTTCACCAAGCACGGCATCGACTTGATCTCTTTCGGCGACACGGTCGTCTTCCGGTCCACCACCGCGGCGGGTGCGAAGAACCTGTTCACCGAGTGGAAAGCGCCGGACGAAGACGCCATCGAGGCGCCCGCTCCCGAGGAGCTGGGCGATGCGGTCGCCTGCCGAGCCAACACCTACGAGTCACAGGGCGAGGTGAAGACCGCCGATTACATCTGCTACCTGCAGGTCGACCGGTACGCCGTGCAGATTCGCGACAAGAACTTGCAGGATCTCCACCAGCAGGTCGCCGCGCAATACGTTCTGCTCACCCGCCGATGAGGATGCCCGACATGAAGAACACCCTGCGGCTGGCTGGGCTGCTCACGATCCTGATCGTCGGGTCCGGTTGTGCTGCACCCATTTCCGGCGAGGCGAAGCCCGGGATGACGCCGGTCGACCTGGCGGCGCTCAATACCGGCGCGACCGTCACCGAGCCGACCACGTTCGAGTTGAAGTACTCCGACACGGCGAAAACGGTCAGATTGATCGAGGGGCGCCGCCTGCTCAATGTCCTCATCCCGTCGATCGACGTCGACCCCGAACTGACGATGCGGGTCACCACCAGGGTGTTCGCCGACGGTACGGACATGTCGAAAGACGACGGCCTCCCTGACATTTTCAAGGCCGCGGTGACCGACAACAACTTCATCGCCGGTGTCACCGCATCGCGGACGAACGGCAGCGTGCGAGACACCAAGGGCCTGCACCTGAGCGTGCTGCACTTCGCGACCGCGCAGGACAGCAAGAACGCGGCCGCCGCGATGTATCAGGTGGGCACAACAGGCGAACACCCCCGGCAGCCGGTGACAATTCCGGGATACTCCGAGGCCAACGGGTCGAGCAAGGATGGCGCTTCGGTCAGCGCCTTCCAGGCGCACGGCCCCTTTGTGATCGCGGTCAGCATGTCGCAGGAGACACCCGACTCCGCCGGCTTGGCCACCAAGATCAGGAAGACGCTCGATCTGCAGATTCCACCGCTCGACAAGTACCGGATCATCGCCCCCGACGATCTGCTCGATCTGCCGCTCGACCCCGACGGGATCATGCGCCGAGCGACGGGCAAGTCCCCGGCGGGCGACCCGTACGGCATGAGCTACCACGAAGAAGATTTCGGCACCTTCGAGCCGTCGGGAATCCTGCACTTCGAACGAAATCCCGCCGAAGCCCGCACAGCCTTCGAGGAGGCCGGTGTCGACCTGATCGGCCGGCGCTTCAGCACGGTGTACCGGACTCGCGATGTCGAGTCCGCGTTCAAGCTGCAGAACGTCCTCGCCAAGCGCGGCAAGAGCGACTCCGAGCTCGCCCCGCCGCCTGGTATCGCGGACGCCCAATGCCTGCGGCTGGAGGAATCGGACCCGAACCGTGGCTACAACGGGATCTGTGTCCTCGTGTACGACCGCTACGTTGCCGTCGTCATGTCGCTGGCAACCGTGTCGCGTGCGTCGCTGCAGGTCGACCCGACATTGCAGGAACGAACCGCCGCGCAGTACGCGATCCTGAAGAAGAGCGAGTAAACGATCATGCGAAAACTCCGCGTCAGCAGCGCAGTGGTAACGCTGGGAATCGCTTTGAGCGCCTGCGGTGGCGGTTCCGAGGCCGCGGCGCCCGCACCGGCTGTCGATGTCGCGAAGCTGGACTCCGGCAACTACCCGACAACACCGGTCGATCTGACGTCCTCGCGAGTGCCGACCTCGGGCGCCTTGCGCGAGGCGATCCGCATCGGCGCAGCGACTCCGGTTGCCTTCCAGGTCGATTCGCGATTCGTCTTCGCGAACGGATACTCCGGCGGCCGGCACATCACCCAAGCCGATTCACCGTACTTCGGCGGCGCGGGCATCGAAACCAAAGACTTCAATGGCACGATTCCGGGCGTCGTCGCGGGATGGGACAGCTCGGCGCAGCGCCGACAGGAACTCAACGCGGGGCGGGACGTCTCGACCATCACGCTCCGGTTCGAATCCGCCGACCAGGCGAAGTTCGCTGCCACCGAACTCTCGAACCGAACCCCCGGAACGGCCAACCAGATTCCCGGCTATTCCGATGCGCTGGTGAAACTGGAAGCCAAGAAGGAACCGCTGCCGGTCCAGAACCTGCGGGCCTGGTTGGTCCGCGGAGACATGTTGCTGTTCGTCCAGGTCGCCGACTGGATCGGCCTGCCCTACGATCCCACCGCCGACGCGGTTGTCGCACAACACTTCTTCGACAAGCAGATCGAGATGCTCCGGTCGTATACGCCGACGCCCCTGCGCGATATCGAGAAACTGCCGCTCGACACCGAGAATTTGCTGAGCCGCACACTGCCGACCGAGGCGTCGAAGCGCCCGAGCAAGGGCACCAGCAGCTCCGCGGTCTACCCGGCCCAGGCTGTCCTGCATCTCGAAGAGTTTCCCGCAGTGATCAATGCCGCCTACGCCGATGCCGGGATCGACTTTGTGTCGTTCGACAGCGGATCGGTGTATCGCACCCGCGACGAGGCGGCCGCCACCAGGTTCCGCGCAGCGCTCGACAACGAAACGCTCGACGACGTGGACTACATGAAGGTCGACGGCCCGCCGAACCTGCCGGTCGTTTACTGCTTCAATGCGAAACCCGAAGTGAAATACGCCTCTGACGCGCCACCCACGTGTCACGGCGTGATCGGTCGATTTGTGTTCGGCGTGTCCGGCACGAACTTGCAGGACGTGTACCAACGAGCGGCCGCACAGTACAAGCTGCTCGTCGGGTTCAACTGACGATCGCGAGCACTGTGGGGTGCGACAGCACCTGCTAGATTGCCCTGTTGGGACGTGCACTGCGGGGCGCGCGAAGGATGAGGAGACGCGAATGGCCTTGCGGCCCGGCGCAATTGTTGGTGGCTACCGAGTGATCAAGGTTCTCGGCGCCGGTGGTATGGGCACCGTCTACCTCGCACAGAACCCCAGCCTGCCACGCCGGGACGCACTCAAGGTGCTCAGCGGCGACTTGTCCACCGATCCCGAGTTCCGCGGGCGGTTCGAACGCGAAGCCAATCTCGCCGCCGGCCTGGACCATCCCAATATCGTCGCGGTGTACAACCGCGGCGACGAGGACGGTCAACTGTGGATCGCGATGCAGTACGTCGACGGCACGGACGCCTCAGCCGAGGTGGCCAAGGGCCCGGCGGCCATGCCGCCGCAGCGAGCCCTGCGCATCATCGGTGAGGTCGGCAAGGGTCTCGACTACGCGCACCGCCGCGGACTCCTCCACCGCGACATCAAGCCGGCCAACTTCATGATCGCCGCGGCCGAAGACGGCGACGAGGAACGCGTCCTGCTGACCGACTTCGGTGTCGCCAAGTCCGCCGACGACGGCCAAGACCTCACCGCCACCGGCAATTTCATGGCCACCGTCGCCTACGCTCCGCCCGAGCAGCTGATGGGCAGCAAGCTCGATCACCGCGCCGACATCTACAGCCTCGGCTGCTCCCTGTACAAGCTGCTCACGGGCCAGAACCCCTACCCCGCCACGGTGCCGGCGATGGTCATGATGGGCCACCTCCACGAACCCCCACCCCGGGTCACCGCGGTGCGTCCCGACCTCCCGCCGGCGATCGATCACGTGATCGCCAAGGTGATGGCCAAGGACCCGAGCCACCGCTACAACACCTGCCGCGAGTTCATCCAGGACGCCCACAACGCCCTGCTCGGCGCACCGATGCAAGCACCGGCAGCACAGGGGTTCCACACCTCCCCCAGTACCCCGATCGCAAGCCCGATCACCGCGGCCACGGATGTCGTCTCCCCCCAATGGGGAACCGACCCCAGCCGCGCCGTAGTCGGCTACCCACCGCACAGCGGCGGGGTTTCCGAGCAGGACATCCTCACCGCCCGCAACCCCAAGCCCTACCGACCCAAGCGCGGCCGAAAAGTTCTGCTTGCAAGCATGATCGCCCTCGTTGTGGCGGCCTTGGTCGGAACCGGTGTCTTCGTCTTGACAAGGCCCGACGGAGGATCGACCGGTGGTGGTGACCTAATGGCACAGGCCCGTTCCCAGCATCCCGAATTCAGCGGAAAGTCAATCACCGCATACAACTTCGGCAATTCAACACTCTCCGTGGTTCTCAATCCCAGTGACCAGTGGAAGTTCCTGCGCGACTTGGACTTCGACTACAACTCCGAATTCAAGGCCGTGGGCGACGAGAAGTCGCCTCGCGCATTGTCTGTCGGCGACTACAGCATCAAGAACAACACCGACATCGTCATCGTTCTCCGCACAGACAGCCAGGCGGGCAACGGCGGGTTCCGCGGGCTGCCGTACGCATTGACAAGCGGAAAAGGCAAGGTCGTCGTCATCGACGATCCATCGACCGTCCAGGCGTTCCAGGTCTGGAGCGATCAATCGCAACAGATCCTCATCGACAAGATGCTGCCGCAAATCGCAAAGGCCGTGCAGTGACATCAATTACTCGCAAGCTTCGGACCGCGGCCCTACTTGCGGCCATAGCGCTCGTGCCTGGCTGCGGTGCGACCATCTCAGGGTCCCCGCTGCCCGGAGCAACACCTGTCGACCTCGACTATCTGCGCCCGGGGCCATTCAAGAACGAACCAACGCCGTTCGGAATTGAGTGGGGCATGGAAATGCCAAAGAAAATTCGACTCATAGAATCTCGCAGGATGCTCAATTATTTGGTGCATCCTTATGACGTCGACCCAGATCTCCACAACCCAGGTGGCACACGAATCTTCGCCGATACCGATGCCATGACATCAAGGAATGGGCTTAGTGAAGCATACTTGGACCCGATCCGACTCAACGTCAAATTCATCGGCGGGGTATCGACATCCCAATCCAATGGAAGCGTTCGCACACCCAAGGATCTGACAATCGCGGTCCTGCAATTTGCAACAGATGCCGAAGCAATCAGGATTGCCGACGAGTTCCATCGAATTACTCTCGACTCAAGCTCCCGTCAGACCGTTGAGGTATCCGGTCGCCCGAACGCCCGGGCGTCGGCCGAGTCTGAAAAAATCTTGGATTCTTGGGAGCCTCGCGGCAAATACGTGATTTGGACGAGAGTCAAACTTCCGAATCCGGATCTCGCTACGGCAATTGCGACAGCAAAGAAAACAGTCGAGATGCAGATAATATCGCTCGATCGCTTCAAGCCAACTCCGCTAGACGATGTCCTTGACACTCCGCTCGACCCGGAGAATATCATGCGCCGAGCAGCAGTACGATCTGATCGCGATAGCATAGGAATCAGCAACTACGAAGAGGACTTTGGGCCATTCCAGCCCTCGGGTATTCTTCACTTTGAGCGACATCCAGAACAAGCTCGCAAAACATTTGAAGAGACGGGTGTCGATCTGATTGGCCGCCGAGCAAGCACAGTCTACAGAACTCGTGACCTAGCCTCCGCCTTCCGACTGCAGACATTCCTTGCAACCCCAGGCAAGAATGACTTCATTCTGAAATCACCGCCAGGCTTGGCGGACTCGCAATGCATAAAGCTTGACACCGCAGACCAAAGTCGGGAGTACGACGCCTTGTGCGCAGTTGTATACGATAGATACGTCGCCGTAGTTACCGCGAAAGCAATAAGCGGCGGCGAGGTTGAGAGTGGGCTAATGGAGCGGGCAGCTGCGCAATTCGCCATCCTGAAGAAGTGCGATAAGTAATGCGGAAGACAGGGCTCACACCGACCCTTGCAATATGTATGATCCTGGCCAGCGCATGCACTGCCCAGGATTCGCAACCTACGATAGAGATCGACAAACTCGATACCGGAAATTTCGCAACGAGTCCGCTCGACGTCGAATCCTTAAGGACTCCGCTATCTGGCATCGTTCGTGAAGCAATTAGGATCGGTACTGCAACTCCGCTAGCTATGGAATACGATGAGCGCTTCGGTTTTGCGCCTTCTCATCCTGCTCGCAGCAACCGGGTAACATCTGAAGAACCGCCATATTTTAATGGCACTAGAATTGAGAGCAAACAGTTCGCGACCGAAGTACCGGGCTTGATCGCAGGTTGGCGCATGTCGGCAAACCGGCGTGACGAACTCGGCAAAGGCCGGTCGATCGAGACGTTTACCCTTCGATTCAAAGATTCGAGCCACGCACGCAACGCTGCAGACATTCTAATGGAACGCAGCGAAGGCGAATCCTACGATGGATTCGCCGACCATCCGGGTGTGCAATCAAAAATCACGCAGACTGATTCACTGGGCGTAACTACGCTTCGCGCCTACCATGCGGTGGGCGAGATGCTGATCTCAATTCAAATATATGACCCAGTCAGCCGACCGTTCGACCAGGTCGACAACACGAACATTGTAAGGAAATACCTCGACCAACAAATAGCCCTACTAAAGCAATATACGGCAACACCGATCGCGGACCTGGATAAGCTCCCACTCGACACCGAAGGATTGCTCAGCAAAACTCTCCCCAGAGACAAGCCACACTCTGGAGCCGCTGTTTACCCGGCGCACGTAGCGCTAGCACTCACAGAGCGGCCTGCCGCATTGTCGTCCGCATTCGCCGATACAGGCGTCGACTACGTCGCGATAAACGGGGCAACCGTCTATCGCGCTCGCGATGACGCAGCCGCGACACGCCTTGTAGCAGCGCTGAGGAACGGTGCATTCGACTCAGTTGGGCTAGTTGACGCCGAAGCACCAGCGCACCTCCCGGTGGCGCATTGCTATGACCTCGACCCAAACCTCACCATGACTGGAGTCAACAACCCCCGATGCATTGCGCCAGTCGGCCGATACGTCATTTCAGTTGCGGGGACAAATCTACAAGAAGTGCGTCAACGGGCTGCTGCACAGTACAAGCTACTCGCGACGACAGGCTAGCCTCGATCTTTCTTGACGCTGCCGTGTCGGCGTAGCCGGCGCGGCTATCGTCAATTTCGTGTGCGGACGTCGCGCCGCGCCGACCGTCCGTCGGCGCGGCCGGGTCCACTGGCCTGGCAAATTGCTCCTTCCTGGATCGGAAGATCCGGTTTTTGTGCAGGTCAGGCTGCTTCAAGTCGATTCAACACCGTCAGTGGAGCCACTTCCAATGCCCGTGCTTGGCCAGATGTTCCGGATTTAACGGGCGCTCCCGTCACGCGAACTGGCCCGTCGCGACCGCGCCGAACACCCGGTAGACCGAGCAAAGACGGCTCCATACACCACCTACCGAACTGCGGCAACGGGTTCTCGCTCGTCGTCGAACTCTCCGCGGCCAACGTCAACGACCACCTGCTGCTCGCGCCCGTGCTCGATCGGGTTCGTCCCTTGCGCGAAGCCGGCCACCGCGATGTCGGATCAAGACCCTCATCGGCGACAAGGCTACGACTACCCCAGCGTGTACGCCGAACTGCGGCAACGCGGGATCACCGGCTACATCCACGCCGCGGAACCCGGGACAAGGTCACTGCCGGCCGCTGGATCGTGGAGCACACCTTCGCCCTGCTCCACCAGTACCGACGCCTGGCCGTCCGGTGGGAACGCCGCATCGACATCCATTGCGGTTCCTGAATCTCAGTGCAGCTGATCTGTTGGCGACGACTCAGCAATCGGACCCGATAGGGGCTCTAACGCTTCGACATGATGGGAACCATCTTCCTCAAAAACGGAATCGGTCCCAAATCCGTGATACCTCTGTATTTGTCAAGCCGCTCCGGATGACTCGGTGAATCCTGCTGGGGTAGTGCGGCGTTCGTCGCGGATCATGGTCCGCCAGACCAGATCGGCGAGTCGTCGTTTGAGGCAACGCTTTGCTTCTCTCGATGACTTGCCCTGGGCGATCTTCTTGTCGTAGTAGCTGCGTCCGGCGCTTCTACGCATGCGTATCTGAATCATCGCGATGGTGTGTAAGGCGGAGTTCAGTTCTCGATCGCCGTGGCGAGACAGCCGATGTCGAGTCGAGTCCGCGCTGGCGATTTCGACTGGCGCCGTGCCGGTGTAATTTGCGTAGGCAGCCGCCGTCGGAAATCGGTGTGCGTGGCCGGTTCGACCGATGATGCGGGCAGCCATCACAGGTCCGATCCCGGGGATCTGGCGCGTGGCGGTTCCCTGTAGGTTCAGCAGTTCATCCATCGCTGAGGCGTTCTCGGCGAGTTGGGCGTCATACCGTTTGATATCTGAGACCAGGTCCTTCGCAAGGGATTTGCGGAACTGATCAGTGGCCGTGACCGGGCGCAGACCACGCAGGACCGTCGCGGCCTTCGGGGCGGTCAAGTCGGTGGGCGCGCCACCGGGTAGCAACTCCCTCAGTAGTGCATGCAGCTGGTTGACCGATCGAGTTCTATTGCCGGACAGGTTCTTGCGGCGTTCATCGAGTAGCGCAAGAGAATCAGCGTGCGTTTCGGCACGCACGGCGCGGGTATCTCCGTGCAGCGCCGCGCCACTCGCCGCCGCGGCGGCGTCGATTCGGTCGTTCTTGCGGCGTCCGCCACGGGAGAGCTGTCGGACTCGTGCCGTTGCGGCCGGCGCCACGTCAACCACGCTCTCGCCCATAGCGACCAGCCATAGCGCCAGGTGATGACCGAGTCCCTCCGCGTTCTCCACGGCCCACCGGCGTTCGCTCCACTGCCGCGACCACGCGAGCAATTGTCGATAGCCGACGAAACTCGCCTCGATCCGGACTGAACCGAGATCGGAATTCGTTGCTGGATCGACAGCGGTCGCGGTGTGGGTGGACTTGTGTGGATCGATGCCGATCAGCATCATCAGATTCGGTTCCTCGTCTTCGTCGGATGGGGAATCCACGGCCGACATGTCGACTTCAGGAACCTCTCACAGCAGCTTGTCGTCACACCTCTGTCGAGTCAGACCGTGAACGGAGACCGGTCGGGTAGACACATCACGGGCAAGTCAACCGCGAGGGACGGTTCACGAGTCAGCCCGCCCGGTCTCCTACGGCACGTTACGAGGCAGCTGACCCCGGATGCGAACCGCTGCATACAGATGAGTCGACGGTTCACTCAGCCCGGAACACGAAAGCGGGCCTGGTGCTCACCAGGCCCGCCTTTCTCGTCAATCGGCCTCTCAGCCGAGGAGCCGATTCGCCATTGCGACGTCGGTGGCCCTCATGTTATCTGCACCAGACAGCGTGGTTGCACCGATCTTTTGCAGTTTAGTGTTGAGCTCCGTGGACTGGTTCTGCCACTTGAGCTGCAACGCAACGAACGCGGCAGAGCCTTCACCGTCAGACCAGTGCTCCTCGATGAAGCGCTGAAACTCATTCTCATAGTCCTGCAGCGCAGTCGTAATGTTCTGAGCTTCCGCCTGAATACCTGAACCGGCATCATTAATGGCGCCAAAATCGTACCGAATCGCCCCGATGTCCATACCCTAGTTCCCTTCCGTTGTGAATTTGTTCGATTTAGTTCGTGCCCATGTTGAGCTGGGGGGTCGGAATATCGGCCGCGGGATCAGTGGCCATGAACTGCTGAGCGTTGTCGATCTCGGAATCCGAGATCGAGCTGGCGACAGACGCGACGTTGTCCGATGCGGTGTACAAGGCTTCGTTCAGCGCCCGGGCCGCGATGAGGTATTCAGTCATCGAGGTCTGGAAAGCCTTGCCAGCCGCGCCCTGGAAGGACGGGTTGTTGACGTCGTTCGCACGGCTCTCCGAATTGCGGATCATGCCGTCGATCGCGTCATGCTTGTCCTTCATGCGCGTCGAGAACGCCTGGATCTCGGCGGGCGAAGCGGAAAATCCCATCTTCTGGCTCCTTCGTGGTCAACGGTGGACCAGACCCCCCTGCTGGCGATCTGAGCCCTTCATCTTGGTTGGACGCACCATCGGTGCGTTCGGTTCCATCAATCTCGGAGAAAATTCCGAAACCTACTGCGAGATCGACACTGATCGCATCACTTCCTCGCACGCAGTACTGACAGTCCCCCATCCTCCCGAGCCGTGCTGGCAGCCGACGTTGGTCTGGACGCCATGGTCGAGTAGGACGTACCACCTGACGACGGAACCGTCGCCAGGAAGCTCTTGGTAGCCGATCCCCCGGCGCCCAGCGAACACCACGTCGCGTTCGGGTGTACCGAACCGTCCTGGCTCGGCGCGAGCGATCCGCGCTGTGATGTCCCTTAGCACTTCATCATATCCGGCCTGTTCTGCAACAGTGTTGTATGTCACAGTAATTCGGCCGGGGGTGGCTGTCTGCGGAACGAGGGCGGCTCGCTCCGGGTTCTCTCCGGCGGTGGGCAGCCAGCCCGCCGGAATGTCGAAAGCGACGCGGCCCATTGTGTGGCGGCGTGGCGGATCGGCGGGCTGAGTTGTCGATGGTTGCGCCGGAGTCGATGCCGCGGGCGTCCAGGTCGCGGGTGCGCTCGGGTCTGCGGGCGCGGTGGAACCTGCCGCTGTGGCCGCGTCTGCGCCGTTGCTCCTCGTGGTCGCCACTGCGACAACTCCGGCCGTGATCAACGTGAGCGCTACGGCCACTGCCGCAACGATTTTGGCTGTTGCGACGCGGGGTGACGGTGCTGTGGCGGCGGCGCGCTCGCGCAGGGTGCCGACCCACTCGGCGTTCTCGGACGGGATCGGGCGCGTCCGCTGGTCGGTGAGACTGGATTGCGGCAGCAGCAGTGCCGTCAGTGCCAGCGGGTCGACCAGCGGCGTGGGCTGTGTGGTCCACGTCTGTGCGGCGAAGTCACGCAGGCGCTCCAGCAATGGCTCGTCGTGTGGTCCGACGATGAGCACCGATGTCGGCCGTGAGCCGTCGACAACCTGTTCGATCATCTCGGTCAGGCGTTCGACGGCGGCGTCGTTCCATTCGCCTGCGCCCAGGGTCGGTTCGTGCTCGCAGGCCGCGACCACGATCTGGTCTCGGGATCGATCGACCGCACTGACGGTGACATCCAATGGCTCGATCTCCACGACCACCACGAGTTCCGAGGTCGCGAGGGACTGCCGCAGTCTGGCGACGCGGACGGCGATCGACTCGAGCAGAACCGAACCGGAGTATCTGCCGAAGGAATGCCCGAGGGCCGACCTTCGCGCTGTCGACCACGAACTGGGGTGTGCGACACCGATTGTCGCGCCCGGTGCGGACGGAGCCAAGCCAGCGATCACTTCGTCAACTACTGCGTTCATGGCCGCGGCTGTCGGCATCGGATTCGGTTCGAACCCGATCCAGGCCGAGTCGGCCAGCGCCAGTGCGGATACCGACGGCTGCGTCGGTCCGACTGGCGCGCCGACCACGATCCCGTCCGGAACGGGCATCACTGTGGGAACGACATCCACGTGCCGGGCAGCGGTGCGCGCCAAGATGCGCGCATCGCTGACCACGACGTCGATGTCGGTCACAAAGCCGGCGACCATGCCAACTGCACCAGATCGATCGCGTTCCTGGTGACCAGGGTTCCGCGCCCCGGCGGCATCGCGCTGGCGCGCACGGTGCCGAAGAGCTGACCCTCGTCTCGGCTACCGCTCATGACCAGGCCGATGCAGCCGACGTCGCGCATGCGGGACACCACGGGCTCGTACAGCGCCCGCGACGCGCCACCGGATCGGCGGGCGATGATCAGATGGAATCCGATGTCCTTGGCGTGCGGGATGAACTCGACCAGCGGCGAGAGCGGGTTGCCCGACGTGGTGACCACCAAGTCGTAGTCGTCGATGATCAGATACAGCTCCGGGCCCGTCCACCAGGAACGAGCACGCAGCTCCTGCTGGGTGATGTTGGCACCTGGCATCCGGGACTTCAGGATCCCGACGACCTGCTGGACGAACGGTGTGAGCACCTCCGACGAGGGCGCGTAGCCGGCGAGGTGATTGGTTTCGATGGCGCCCAGCAGAGTTCGCCGGTAGTCGCCGAGGATCACCTTGGCCTGCGCCGGGGTATTCGACTCGACGATGCCCTGCGCGATACCCCTGAGCAGCGCGGTCTTGCCGCACTCGCTGTCGCCGAAGACCAAGAAGTGCGGTGTATCGGCCAGGTTGAGCATGACGGGTGCCAGCTCCGACTCGTTGACGCCGATCGGCAGCTGCATGTTCGGCCGCGACTGGTCCACCTCGGCAGGCCAGTTGCGCATCGCGCGCAGCAGATCTGCACGGTCCAGCAGGTCCGGCAGGGTGCGGGTGCCGGGGGCGGGGCGGCCCGGGGTGCGCTGCGCGATCAGTTCGACCGCGTTGGCGACACCGACACTCAGGTCGAGCGGATCGGAGCTGCCGTCGACACGGGGCAGTGCCATCAGCATGTGCAGCGCGTCGGGCGTGATGCCGCGACCCGGACGGCCCTGTGGCACAAGCGAGGCGAACTTGCGGCCGATGTCGGAGTCCATGGGATCACCGAGCCGGAGTTCGATGCGGGTGGCGATCTGGTCCTTCAGGGCCGGGCGCGCTTCCATCCAGCGGGACAGTGCGATGACGACGTGGACGCCATAGGAAAGTCCTTGCAGGGCAAGGTTGGTGATCTGCTGCTCGAGCGCCTCGTAGTCCTGGCGGATCGTGCCGAAGCCGTCGATGACCAGGAAGGCGTCGCCGTACGGGTCGGCGTGGGCGCCGGCCGCGGCGGGGCTGCTGTTGGGGTCCATCGCGCGCAGGCGGCGGTATTCGACCATGGACTCGATGCCCAGCTGGTGGAAGCGCTGTTCGCGCTGCCGGACCAGGGTGCTCATCTCGGCGACCGTGCGGCGGACCTTGTCCGGGTCCAATCGGTTGGCGACCGAGCCGACGTGCGGCAGCCCTTCCAGGCTGGACAGGGTGCCGCCACCGAAGTCGAGGCAATAGAACTGCACCTGCTCGGCGGTGTGGGTCATCGACATGGCCATGACCAGTGAACGCAGTGCCGTCGACTTGCCCGACTGCGGGCCACCGACGATCGCCACGTGGCCGCGCGAACCCGAGAGGTCCAGCATCATCGGGTCGCGGCGCTGGTCGTACGGCCGGTCGACGATGCCGATCGGGGCACGCAGGGTGGCGGCGGCGGAGTACTCGCCGGTGATGATCGAGCGCGGGATCAGCTGGTCCAGGGTCGGGGCGTCATCGAGCGGCGGCAGCCAGATCTCGTGGGCCGGGCGGCCGTGGCCGGTGATGCGGGAGACCAGCATGTTCAGGTTGGACATCTGTTCGCCGTCGTCGCTGGGGGACTCGGGCTCGTAGGTCGATTCGACCGGGACCGGGACTCGGTCGGAGGTGCGGAAGCCGACGTGGTTGGCGCTGAACGGGCGGGCGTTGACGTCGATTTCACCGCCGACGATGCCTGCGCTGGTGACCTCGCGCTGCGGGCCGCCGCCGACGTAGGCGCCGGAGACGTAGGAGGCCTGGAAGCGCTGGATCTCGCCGGAGTCGGCCTTGAGGTATCCGCCGCCGGGGGAGTTCGGGAGGTTGTAGGCGTCGGGGACGCCGAGGACCTGGCGGGACTCGTTGGCGGAGAAGGTCTTCAGGCCGATGCGGTAGGACAGGTGGGATTCCAGGCCCTTGAGCTTGCCCTCTTCCAGGCGCTGCGAGGCGAGCAGGAGGTGGACGTGCAGCGAGCGGCCGAGGCGGCCGATCATGACGAACAGCTCGGCGAAATCGGGGTGCTGGGTGAGGAGTTCGGAGAACTCGTCGAGCACGACGAACAGCGCGGGAAGCGGGTCGAGGTCGGCGCCGGCGGCGCGGGCCTTCTCGTATTCGGAGACGTTGGCGAAGTTGCCCGCCTGGCGCAGGACCTCCTGGCGGCGGTTCATCTCGCCTGCCAGCGCGTCTTTCATACGGTCGACGAGGTCGGCCTCGTCTTCGAGGTTGGTGATGACCGCCGCGACGTGCGGGACACCATCGAGGCCGAGGAAGGTCGCGCCACCCTTGAAGTCGACCAGGACCAGGTTGAGCTGGTCGGGCGAGTGGGTGGCGAGCAGGCTGAGCACGAGGGTGCGCAGGAACTCGGACTTACCGGAACCGGTTGCGCCGATGCACAGGCCGTGCGGGCCCATACCGTTCTCGGCGGCTTCCTTGATGTCGAGTTCGACCGGGTTGCCGTCGGCGCCGACACCGAACGCGACGCGCAGCCGTTCGCGGCCGTAGCGCGGGCGCCAGGCGCTGGCGGGGTTGAAGTTGCCGATGTCGCCGAGGCTCATCAGCTGCGACCAGGTGGAGATGGTCTCGTTGTCGTCGGTCTCGACGTCGCTGCTGCGCTGGGTGGCGGCGCGGTAGGGGGCGAGGCGGCGGGCGGCCTGCTGGGCCTGCTCGGCGCTGACGCGGTCGATGGTGGCGAAGCGTTCCTGGTTGCCGGTGGCGCCGCGGCCGAGGCATTCGCCGTCCTCGACGACCATCTTGATGCCGCGCGAAACAGCAAGGCGGGGTGCGTAATTGCACAGGTCGATGATGGTGACGCCCTCGAAGCCGGACTCGCGCAGCTGGTCGTCCTCGGCTTCGAGCAGGCCGCCGTCGACGACGATCACCACGTGCACCAGGTTCGGGTTGTTCGGCTGATTACGCGAGTAGCGCACGCGGTTGCCGAGCAGCGGGTGCAGGCTGCTCAGCGCTTCGCGGATGGAGCCGTAGAACATGCGCTGGGTGCCGATGCCGTCGGAGACATCGGGGTGCTGGGTGTGCGGGAGCCACTTGGTCCACTCCCACTCGCGCGCGGTGTCGGGGCCGCAGACCACGGCGACGAGCACCTGGTCGGGCGCCTGGAACATGCACAGCTGCAACAGCATCGCGCGGGTCATGTCGCGTGCCTGGGCGCGGTCGCCGTCGAGGGCGATGGTGCCGAAACCCTTGACCGCGATGGCGGTGGGCAGGTCGGGGACCGTCGAATGCGCGCGGACGAAGCGGCGCAGCGAGACGGCGGCGATCGGTTCCAGTTCCTCGACCGGGCCGGTCTCGGGGGCGACAAGGCGGGTGGCCAGGCGCTGACCGCCGAGGCCGATGCGGGCGTGGCAGAAGTCCTTGTCGCCGGAGCGGCGCTCCCACATGCGGCTGGTGCCGGCGAGCATCCAGATCAGGCCGGGCTCGGGGTGACTCCACTCGACGGCGGCGCGTTGCTGCTTGGCGGTTTCGTCGACGTCTTTGCGGACCTGGTCGAGGTAGCGCAGGTAGTCCTTGCGGTCCTCGTTGGCCTCGGCGGCCTTGGCGCCCTTGCCACTTCCCTGGCCGAACATGGTGACCATCGACATGATCATCATCAGCGGGAACATCATCGACATCGGGTTGGACAGCATGCCGCTGCCCTGGGTGAACATCAGCGCCATCATGCCGACCATGCCGACCACCATGACGACGGGCATCAGCTTCATCAGCAGGTTGCCCGGGGTGATCCGGGGGATCTCGGGCGGCGGCTGCAGCGTGACCTCGCCGCCTGGCGTGCGCGGCATCTCGCGCCGGGCACGGCGCTGGAACCTGACGGTGCTCATGGTCGAAGACTCCCCCTGCTTGACTACTCGCTGCCTGTCCTCGCGACGGGCTCAGTGTAGAGGTCGCGGCCGACATGTCGTATGGTTCGTCAGGCATTCTGCTGTCCGAACGGTGAGTTCCGCAAACTGTCGATCGTCTGAGCGGTCGAGCGGAAACACGAGGTAGAGACGGAGTTGGGGGAGTTTTGACGCACGCGCGACTCGATCATCTTGAAGAGGATTCCGCGCGCGGCATCGTTCGCGCACCGGACCTGGCCAGGGTGACGATCTTGGCCAAGCACACGCAGGTCGACATGGCGATTCCGGTCGATGTGCCGGTCGCGCTCGTCATTCCGAGCGTGGTCGACATGGTCGCTCAGCACAGCCGGTCCAATGATTTCGACAACGACGGCGAGCGCTACGAGCCCGCCGAATGGGTGCTCGCCCGGATCGGTCATCCCCCGTTCTCGAACTCCCTCAGCCTCGGTGAGCACGGCGTCCGTGACGGCGAACTCCTCATGCTGGAGAGCGCCTCGCACACCGCGCCGACGCCGCTGTTCGACGACATCATGTACAACGTCGCGATCGCCGACGCCGAGCACTACCGGAGCTGGACGCCGAAGACGGCGCGGATCACCGGTTCGGTGCTCGCCGCGCTCACCATGCTGGTCGGCTGCTTCGGCCTGCTCGCCGCGCCGGACGCGTTGCCGTTCTGGGTGACCGGTTCGCTCGCGCTGTTCGTCGCCATCCTGTGCGTCGTCGCGGGCACGGTGCTCAGCCGCATGTACGGCGACACCTCCGCCGCGTTGGTCCTCGGCGGCTGCGCGCTGCCGACCGCGTTCACCGGCGGCATGCTGCTCGTCCCCGACCATTACGGCTGGGCGCATCTGCTGCTCGGTTCGACGCTGTTCGGCGCGACAGCGGTGCTGGCCTGGCGCGTCACCGGTGTCGGTCTCGCCCTGTTCATCGGCGCCGCAACGGTATCGGTGTTCGTCATTCCCGCGGCGATCGTCGGGTTGCTCACCGATCAGTCGATCAAGGCCATCGGCGCGGTCGTCGCCGCGGTCGCGCTGGCCGGGCTGTCGCTGTCGCCGCGCGTGTCCATGCTGCTGGCGAAACTGCCGCTGCCGCCGGTGCCGTCCCCCGGAACCCCGATCGACCCGACCGAGGACGACCCGGACGACCACCGCGCCCTGCCGACCCTCGACGCGCTGCGTGCCAGGTCGGAGCGTGCCCGCATGTACCTCGCCGGCCTGGTCACCGCGACCACGCTGGTCACCGTCGTCGGCGCGCTGCTCGCGGTCGACGCGGGCGCCGACGATGCCTACTGGCCCGGTATCGCGCTCGCGCTGGTCTGCGCTGTCGTGCTGATGTTCCGCAGCCGCACCTACGCGGGCGCGGAGCAGGCCATTGTGCTCATCGCGGGCGGTGCGGCGATCGTGCTGATCATGCTGATCGGTGTCTCGCTCGAAATGCGCCAGCCGCTGGTGGTTTTCGGTGCCGCGCTGGCGATTCTGATCGCCGCGCTGGTGATCGGCCTGATCGTGCCGAACCAGTCGGCGACGCCGCCGATGCGCCGGGCTGTCGAACTGCTCGAGTACGCGTTCGTCGCCGCGGTGCTGCCGCTGGTGTTCTGGGTCGCCGAGCTCTACTCCCTCGTCCGCGGGCTGTGAACGCGAGCCTGCGCGTCGCGGCGGCGGCCGTGGCGCTCGGTGTCGGCGCGTCGTTCGGGCTCGGGGCCGCACCGGCTTCGGCCGAACGTCCGCCCGCGGCCGATCCGGCGAACCTGCCCGCGGGTGATCCGGCCGCGCCGCCCGAGAAGACCGAAGTCGGGTCGAACGCGGTGTGCACCACCGTGGCGACCGGTGGCGACGGCGCCGCAGTGCCGGATGCGCAACGCTCGCTCGATCTGACCCGTGCCTGGGAGTTCTCCCGCGGCGCAGGCCAATTGATCGCGGTGATCGACACCGGGGTGAGCAGACACGACCGGCTGCCCGACATGATCGCCGGCGGTGACTACGTCGCCAATTCCGGTGACGGCGCCGAGGATTGCGATGCGCACGGCACCTTTGTGGCCGGGTTGATCGCGGCGACGCAGATCCCCGGACAGGGTTTCGCCGGGGTCGCGCCCGAGGCACGCATCCTCACCATCCGGCAGACCAGCAAGATGTATCAGAAGGAGGGGGCCAACCGGAACAAGGCCCCCGAGGAGATGCCCGACGGCTACGGCAACCTGAACACCATGGCTTCGGCCATCCGGCGCGCCGCCGATATGGGCGCGAGCGTGATCAATGTCTCCGAGGTGTGGTGCGGCACCAACAAGGGCGTCAATGACAGTGCCGTCGGTGCGGCATTGCAGTACGCGGTCGAGGTGAAGAACGCGGTTCCCGTTGTCGCCGCGGGTAATTCGGATACCTGCAAGACCGCGAACACCGTGATCGACCCGCTCGAGCCGAACGCCGACCCGTGGACCAAGACCGCGATGATGGTCAGCCCGGCCCGCTGGGACGACTATGTGCTCGCCGTCGGCTCCATCGACGGGAACGGCGCACCGTCGAAGTTCACGGTCGCCGGACCGTGGCTCAGTGTCGCGGCGCCGGGCGAGAACATGACCTCGCTGAGCCCGCGTGGCGCCGGGACCGCGACCGGGACGGTCAATCAGCAGGGCGCGACCGCACCGATCAGCGGAACCAGTTTCGCGACGCCGCTGGTGTCCGGGGTGGTCGCGCTGGTCCGTGCGCGGTTCCCCGAACTCAGCGCCAAAGAGGTGATGAAGCGGGTCCAGGCGACAGCGCACGCGCCTGCCGAGGGCTGGAATCAGTACATCGGCTACGGCAGCGTCGATCCGATCGCCGCGCTCACCGCCGAGGTCACCGGCTCGCTGCCGCCCAAACGGCCGTCACCGGCCAAGCAGGTGCAGCTAGCGGTGCCCGCGCCTGCGCCGGTTCCGGACAACACGGCCCGGAATGTGGGGTTGATCGGCGCGGGCACCGTCGGTTTGCTGTTCGTGCTGGGCATGCTCGCCTCGTACCCGATCCGTCGCCGGTTCGGAGTACGCGAAGACACCTGAGTTCGCGGGGCGGTACCGTCCTCGCGTACCGACCCGTCGAACCAGGTAGCCGCATGGATCCGTTGACCACTGACCGCCCGCCGACCCGCAGGCAGCGGTGGGAACGCGCGACCAACCTGCCGCTGATGGTGCTGGCCGTGCTGTTCCTGCTGCTGTACGCCTGGCGGGTGCTCGACACCGATGCCTCGCCGACGCTGGATTCCGGTCTGCTGTGGGCCGATATCGGCATCTGGGCGGTCTTCGCGGCCGACTTCGCGGTCCGGCTGCGCTTGTCCACGGATCGCGTGCGGTTCGTCCGCAGGCATCCGCTGGACCTGCTCGTCGTGCTGGTGCCGCCGTTTCGTCCGCTGCGCCTGGTGCGCGCCGCGCTGCTGCTGCTCGACACACTCAACCGGGCGACGAAACCACGTACGCGGCTGGTCACTTTCGTCGCCACCAGTTCGCTGCTGATCCTGCTGCTGTCGAGCCTGGCCTTCTTCGACGCCGAGTACGGCGCACCCGAGAGCAAGATCAAGACCTTCGGTGATGCCCTGTGGTGGTCGGCGGTCTCGGTGACGACTGTCGGCTACGGCGACGTCTACCCGGTGACCACCGAGGGCAGGCTGGTGTCGCTGGTGCTGATGACCCTTGGCATCGGCCTGATCTCGTTCGCCATCGGCACCATGACCAGCTGGGTCGTCGAGCAGCTCAAGACGGTCGACGACGCGGCCGACCGCGCCGAGCGGACCCTCGCCGAACTGGTCGACGAGGTCCGCTCGCTGCGCACCGAGGTGGCCGAACTCCGCGAGCGGTCGCAGGCTCCGCCGGGTTAGTTGGCTGCGGGATTCACCGTGGCGACCGGCTGCTTGGCCGGTGACGGGTCAGGTGCGACACCGTCGTGGGCGACCATCGCGTCCTCGCGGCCGAGGCTCGGTCCACCGGCGAGCAGACCGACAATCGGCCACGGCGCGGGTTCGGCCTTCACGTTCTCCAGGCCGAGGGCCTTGACCGCGTCGGAGTTCTTGATACCGAAGCGGACTCCGGTATCGGCGATGTAGAACAAGCTGTCCTTGCGACGGCTGTCGGGTTCGATGCCGGTGGTCTGGACATAGGCGCCGGTGGCGGGCGGGATGTAGACGGAGTCGGCGTTGGCCTTGGAGCCGTCGGCCTGGGCCAGGCTGACCAGCTTGGCCTTGTCCGGGATGGGCAGCGCGATACCGGTGAGCACCGAGAGCTCGGCGCGAGCGGTGCCGTCGGCATTGTCGGTGGCGCCGGCGATCGGCTTCCAGGTCAGGCAGCTGACGGGCTGGTCCTTGGCAGTGACCAGCGTGGGCTTCATGCTCGGGTAGTTCTGGACCTTCAGAGCCTTGGAGACCGGCGCGTTGGTGCGCTCGGTGGCCTGGATCGTGGTGCCCGCCATCTGGGTGTTGTTGGAGTTACGGACGATATGGGCGGTCAGCGCCGAGACCGGCTGCAGTCCGTCGTAGAGCACCACGTAGTTCTGGTTGGGCTCGTTGAAGACCTGCACGACGTCACCGATGCGGTGGCCGCTCACACTGTAGGACGGTGTACCGCCGGGGTTGTCGATGACGGGCGCGATGATCGGCAGAACCTCGGGGATCGCGTTGAGCAGACCCTCACCGACCGGTCGCGGCGTGGCGCCGGTGATGGCAAGGGCGTCGGTGACGGCGCGCTCGTTCATGTTGACCCTGGCGCGCTTGTCGCCGTAGACGAGGTATGCGGAGTCCTTACCCTGTACCAGCAAGGCCTTGTCCTCGGCCATCTTCGACGCCTTGGAGCCGAGATCGGGGGAACCGGCCAGCACCGAGGTGGTGAGCTCCGAACTGCCGTCGGCCTTGAGCTGGTCGCACACCGACCACTGCCTGCCCTTGCCGTCCTTGTCGTACATGATCGACGACGGCGCACCCGGAATACCGATCAGCTGACCGCGCGGCTTCTTGCCGAGCTCGGATTCCTTGACGATCACCGCTTTCGACGCCTCACCGGCGGCCAGCCGGGCCGAGGCCAGGTTGAGCGCGGGGTGCACGACATTCTCGATGACGACATAGACGCCGCCGGATTCCTTGCCGATCAGGATCTTGTTGTCGCCGATCTTGTCCTGCGGACGCAGCAGCGCGAGGATGCCGCAACCGGCCAGAACGACCAGGCCGAGCACCAAACCGACCGCGTACGCACGGGTCTGGGCGCGCATCGGATCGTGCAGCATGCGCACGTCCCGGCGCACCAGGGCGTGCTCCATCCGCCGCACCAGGAAGCGGTAACCGCTGACCTGCCAGCGTGTAGTGGGTTTTGAAGGCATGGTTCCTCCCCCGAACAGTGCTCTCGTCCGGGCAACACAGTACAGTTCCCGGCAGCACTTGTTCACATTCGGGGGAGGAACCAATGGCCGAGTTCACTGGTGCGGGTCCGCGTCCGCTGTTCGGTCGCATCACGTTGCCGCACCTGCTCATCGCTCAGGTGCTCGGCTTGACCGCGGGACTCGTCACCTTGGTGTGCGGCCTCGGTCCCTTCCCCGCGCTCGGCATCGCCGTCGTCGTCGCGCTGGTGCCGCTGATCCCGATCGGCAAGCGGACCATCCTCGACTGGCTGAGCACCATCCGCAGCTACACGGGCAAGCGCGACTACACCCTCGGCGATACCGTCGACTTCCGTGACACAGACGGCCGTTCACTCGGCCTGTACTGGGACGGCAGCCGCGTGGTCACCGTCGTCGAGGTGCTGCCGCCCAAGGGCGGGCTGACCAGGATCGCCCGCAACGCCGTGCACGCCTCGCACCTGCTCCCCCTGCCCGAGCTCGCCGCCTGCCTCAACCAGCACGACATCCTGCTCAGCGGCATCGACATCATCAGCCACGGCCACCGCAGCCGCTCCGGCACGCCCGCGGGCGCGATCTACGAATCGCTGCTCGGCCCGCTGCCCGCCACCGCGCATCGCACGGTCTGGCTCGCGATCAGCTACGACTCGGTCGCCTGCCCCGACGCGACGGCCCGGCGCGGCGGCGGCACCGACGGCGCTTCGCGCGCGGTCACCATCGCGACCCAGCGGATCATGCGCACGCTCGAGGACGCCGACTGCAGCGCCCGCATTCTCACCGCGCCCGAGATCCGTAAGGCCGTGCAGCAGATCACCGCCGGCCTCGACCCGCGCACGCTCACCCAGCGGTGGAAGTACGCCGAGATCGGCAACACGGTCAATATCGGCAGCGCGGTCGATCCCAAGCAGCTCGGTTCGGATCTGCTCGCGCAGCTGTGGGTCGCGCCCTCGCGCGGCACCACGGTCGCCGTGCGGCTGCGTCCGGGTAGCGACGCCGAATCGGTGAGTGTCGGCGCCGCTTGGCGATTGACCGCCCGCGAGCTGCCGGAGAAGTCGACGACCAAGGGCATGGTGTCGATGAACGGCAGGCACCGGGACGCGCTGCTCGCGCATCTGCCGATCGCGGTGCCCGGCGTGGACGACACCGTGCCGACCACCGAGTATCCGATCGATGTCATCGGGGCGCTGCACCTGCCGTCGGCCGGCTGCGGTCAGCTGCTCGGTTCCGACGACGAGGGCAACGGCGTCGCCGCCAGGATCATCGGTGCCGGTATCTCCTCGGTCTATGTGGCGGGCGAGCTGTATCTGGCCCAGCAGCTGGTGTTCCGCGCGCTCGCGGTCGGCGAGCGGGTGCTCGTGCGGACCGACCGGGCGCAGGCCTGGGAGCAGCTGGTGAGCACCGTCGGCAACCCGGAGCGGCTGACCATCGCGGTCGAAACACACCAGTCCGACGCGGGTTTCACCGCGACCGTCGTCGACGGTGTGCTGGCGCCCGCTCCGCACGCCGGTGTCACCACGATCTATCTGACCGGCGATCCCAACGGCTGGCCCGCTTCCCGCCCCGATCTGGAGATCTACCAGCCGGGCGCGATCGGTAACCGGGTGGTGCTGCGCACCGGAACGACCAGGGTCAACCTCACCCTGGTGTCGATCCCGCGTGAGGCGACCTACATCGGCCAGCCGCGCGGTCAACGCTCGATGGCCAACGCCTGACCGTCGGCGGCCGGATTGCACGAAGATGCCGTGCCGCCCTGGCAGACAGCTGAGCGCTCAGCCGGGATAAGGGTCCACGGCTCTGGCGGCGCGCAGAGTCCGCCCCCACCAAGCCAATTGGCCGAGCATCCTGGCACTCGCGTCGATGGCGGCATGGTCGTCGGTCGCACCCTGTGCGTCGAATCGTCGTTTGGCCTGGGCGAAGCTCACCGACTCGCGCACCGAGACCATGTGCAGTTCGGCGACCACCTGCCGCAACTGCTCGAC
The DNA here is from genome assembly GCF_053608285.1 of Nocardia sp. NPDC055053. Taxonomy (NCBI): domain Bacteria; kingdom Bacillati; phylum Actinomycetota; class Actinomycetes; order Mycobacteriales; family Nocardiaceae; genus Nocardia; species Nocardia sp. NPDC055053. The sequence goes on from NZ_JBSGVD010000011.1 coordinate 79,921, forward strand.
CGCGCGCAAGCCGCCCGAGAGCCCGCCGTAGGAGACGAAACCGATCGGCTTGGCCCGCCATTCGCGTTTGGCGCTGTCGAGTGCCGTTTTCAGGGACGCCGGGTAGCCGTGGTTGTACTCGGAGGTGACGACCGCGAACGCGTCGGCGGCGGCCAGCCTGGCCCGGAACGTGTCGACCTCGGGTGTTTCGGTGAGGTCGACGGGCAACGCGATGTCGCGCAGGTCGAGCACGCCGACCTCGAATTCCGGTCGCCCGGCGACCATCCCGAGGAACCAGTCGGCCACCACCGGCGCGAACCGCTCGGGGCGGGTACTGGCGACGACGACCTCCAACCGCAGCGGTGTGTCCATCCCCCGAGCTTATCGATGCCGACCAGACCCCCTACCAGCGGCGCATTGCGGATCGGGCACGATGGCACAGTCGCACGGAAGGGGGCAGGACGTGATCATCGGGCGGTGGCAGCTGGTGGAGACGCTCGGCGCGCCGGACACGTGGTCGATGTTGACCGCGGGCACAACCCCGCGGGACTGGGCGTCGTATCAGCGGGCGATTCCGGCCGCGCTGCAGCCGCTGGTCGTCGCCGCCCACGACTCCGGCGCACCGGTCGAGCGGGTGCTGCCGAAATCCCGGAATCCGTGGTCGGAGATGCGATTGCGGGCCGAGCCCGTGGTGTGGCCGGGGTCGCGCGCGCACGCGGTGAAGGTGTGGGTGGGTGACCAGGCGCCCGCCGGGGAGCTTCGGGTTGCGCCGTTCCAGATCGACGCGCGAGCCAGGATCGTGTGGTCCCGTCCCGCCGGTCTCGGCCCGCATTTCGGTTCCGCGCCGGTCGAATACCGCGGCGCGGAGCCGTTCCAGCGGATCGAGCGCTTCGATCGCGCACTCGATATCGTCGCCGCCCTGACGCGCTCCGAGCCGGGCAGCCGGTGGTCCGAGGTGGCGACCGTGCACTCGGCGGCGGGTCCGCGGTCGCTGCTGGTGGCCGCGCGCAACGGAGCGCAGGGGCAGCGGTTCTCCTGGCGTGGCCTCTCGGTGGACGTCACCGACAGCATTGCCCCGCAACACAAGTCGTTCGAGGCGGCGACCCTCGAGTTGCTCAGGAACACCCAGCCCGGCCTGTACCTGTGCATTCTCGATACCGCGCAGGTCCGCCAGGTTCGGTGGGTCACCGAACCGGTGCCAGGGCTGCGCTGGCGCGGGATCGACGAACGGCTGATCCCGCATCCCGAGGACCGGGTCAGGATCGCCGCCGCTCGCGCGCAGATCCTGGCCGGTGCCGCCAGCGCCGCGCTGACCGCGGTGCGGCTGGCCGCCGAGCCGGGTGGGTGGCTCGTCGCGGATATCCAGGTCTCGCCGTTGCCCGCGGGCGACGGCGCGGGGCCTGTCTTCGTGCTCGCTCAGCTGCAGGTCACCGCGCCGCCCGCGTGATCAGGGCAGTTCGAAGGGCAGCGATACCCCGGCGTGCACGCGGCAGCGCTCGCAGGTGTCCTCGCCGTCGACCGCGGCGACCGCGCGGCGCATGAGCTCCTTGAACGGGCCGAGGTTCTTCTTGAACTCGGCGAACACGTTCACCGCGTGCACGCCGTCGCCCTCCTCGAGACCCGCGTCCAGGTCGGTGACGAGAGCGACCGCGGCGTAGCACATCTCGAGTTCGCGGGCGAGCACCGCTTCGGGGTGGCCGGTCATGTTGACCAGGTCCCAGCCCTGCCCGGCGAACCAGCGGCTCTCGGCCCTGGTGGAGAAGCGCGGACCCTGCACGACGACCATGGTGCCGGAGTCCTCCATCCGCAGGTCGTGACCGGCGGACTTCACCGCGGCCGTGCGCAGTTCGTCGCAGTAGGGGTCGGCGAAGGAGACGTGGACGCCGCCGCCGTCGAAGTAGGTCTGCGGGCGGCCCGAGGTCCGGTCGACGAGCTGGTCGGGCACGGCCACGGTGCCAGGACCCCAGTCGGCGCGCAGGCTGCCGACGGCACACGGCGCGAAGATCCGGCGCACGCCGAGCGAGCGCAGCGCCCACATGTTGGCCTGGTACGGCAGGGTGTGCGGCGCGAACTCGTGCTGCTTGCCGTGGCGCGGCAGGAACGCGACGGCACGACCGTCGACCTCGCCGACCGCGACGGGCGCGCTCGGCGCGCCGTACGGTGTGTCGACCTCGACGTGGGTGGCGTCGTTGTCGAAGAAGTCATAGAAACCGCTGCCGCCGATAACGGCGAGGGCGGGCCGGGGAAGCGAACTCATACCGGTGATTCTCCCGTCCGGGCAGGTCGCGCGCATCACCGGGATCGCGCGGACGGTCCTATCTGACAATTCCGGCCGGAAACTGTACCCTAGGGGGGTATTAGCTCGCACAGGCGAGCATCCCGGCCGGCGAGGAGACCTTCGGTGACTGCACCCACCCCCGACACCGCTACCGGCGGCGAGCACGCGGGCCACGGCCACGGCTACATCACCGCCAAGGACGACTACCTCAAGCGCCTGCGCCGCATCGAGGGCCAGGCCCGCGGCCTGCAGCGGATGGTCGAGGAGGAGAAGTACTGCATCGACATCCTGACGCAGGTATCCGCGATGACCAAGGCACTCCAGGCGGTCGCGATGGGCCTGCTCGAGGACCACATCTCGCACTGCGTCGTCGACGCGGCGGTGGCCGGTGGGCCCGAGGCCGAAGCCAAGATCAAAGAGGCGACCGACGCGATCGCGCGGCTGGTCCGCTCCTGACCTGTCGGCCCGATCCTCAGGCCCCCGCGAGTTCGGCCCGCACGGGCTCCCGCCGCGCGACCCGGCCGCTCGGCACCCGGAAGTTCTCGGTGCACTCACTGTGCGCGACCGACCGCACCGCACGGGTGATGTCCAGATCGGCGAACAGCAGGCCTTCCTCCCCCTCGAGCAACGGCGGGGCCAGCTCGAGGCCGCCGGGACCGAAGATCCGGGAGACACCACCGCCGCCACGCAACAGCCGGCGACCCGGCAGGCGCGCGTCGACGACTTCCCAGCCCGCGACCGGAACCACGGCGACGGGCGCGAGCACATAGGCCGAGCCGTCCATCGCGTAGCGCACGCTGGCCGCGGTGTTGAGTTCCGGACCCCACTCCTTGCCCTCGCCGTAGTACACGGTGAAGCCCGACCACGCGGCGATGTGGATCTGCTCGCGCTCGTCGTGCATCCGGGAGCGCACCGCGGGACGCATGTGGTCGGCCCCGCCGAGGACACCGATCCGGCCGAGTTCGGTGTCGCGGACAAGCAGCTCGCTGTCGGCGGCGCTGAAGACGGTGCGCTCCAGCCCGGTCGGCTCCGCCTTGCGGGCGATCGCGATCTCGCCTTTCACGTCGATGAGCGCCTGGGACATGAATACCTCGCGGCCGGCGCGCTCGGCGAAACCGATCGAGACGTGAATGCCCTTGCGCCGCGCGGCGTAGGCGATCGCCCGCAGCTCCGGCCCTTCGGCGGTCAGTGCGTTGGCCAGGTAGCGCGCGATGAATTCTTCGCCCCAGTCGACCGAATTGAGCCACATCCACCAGGGGAACCCGGGCAGGAATGTCTCGGGGAACGCGACCAGCTGCGCACCACCATCGGCGGCCTCGTCGATCAGCTCGATGGCCTGTTCGACTCCGGCGGACAAGTTCAACCACTTCGGCTCGGCTTGCACCGCAGCCACGCGTACCCGACCAAACATCGTGACCCCTTGTCGCTCACTCCGTGAAAGGTGTTCGATTCACTCTCCCGCAGATGGCCGCGACATAAACTGTCATAGCGTGCCACTCGACTGACCGTCCGTGCCAAACCGGCGAATTTCCCCGAAAGTCCGGCGCCCAAAGGCTGGGTACAACCGATTTTCCCCGGAAACCTCGTGTCCCGTACTAAGCATTCCACACGCACGCAGAACTGCGAACCGCTATCACCGGTCTGAAAAGGGATATCTTCGATTAGCCGCTCACAGGCTGGAACAAAGCCGGTATCCGGCGCGGTATTCACCGGGAGCCATGCCGAATTCCGCTTGGAATACGCGGTAGAAGTGCCGTTCCGCGGCGAATCCAGCGGCCGCGGCGATCTCCTCGATCGAGCGCATCCGCCCGTCGCGCAGCAGTTCGCAGGCATGGTCGAGCCGCATCCGCAGCAAGCGGCGGGCCGGACCGTCCTCGCCTTCGAACAGGCGGTAGAGGGTGCGGCGGGAAATGGCGAAACGAAGCGCGACCGCGTCGACGGTGAGATCGGCATCGGCGAAGCGGCGCCGCATGAACGCGATGACCCTGGCCCGGGTGAGCTCGGCGGCCGACGGCCCGCGCGGGATCGAACCGGCGGCGAGAGCCAGCGCCGACGCCATCATCGCGACGCCGTGCCTGGCCAATTCGACGGCCACCTCGGGGTCGTTGTGCTGCACCCGCGCCAGGCCGCGCAAATACGCGCCGACCGCCGATGCCGGATGGTCGGGACCGAGCGCGATCGCCGAGGGCACCGCGCCGAGCGGGGCGCCGACGGTGTCGAGCGCGGAGACCGGCACCTGCACGACGACCTTGTCGAACTCCTCGTCGATCTCCCAGCGGTAGGGCCGGGCGCTGTCGTAGAACACCATGCCGCCCGGCTCGACGTGCGCGGTCCTGCCGTCCTGCCGCATGACACCGCGTCCGCCCAGGTAGATGCTGGCCAGGATGTAGCGATCCTCGGCCGCGCCGATCAGCCGAGGCGTCCGCAGGACGGTCTGCGCGCCTGCCTGGACCGAGGTGACCAGCAGCCCGTCGAACTCCGTCGCGGCGATCCGGCCGCCGAAGCGCTCGGTGGCGTGAGGCGTCACCGCGAGCGGGATGTAGGTCTCGCTCATCAGCGATTCCCAGCGCTCGACCACGCGGTGGGCAGGCTGATCGGGTCCGGTCCGAATACTGACCGTCGTCCGTCGATTTAGCACCACCCCGCGCCCTCCCTCGATCGCCAGCCAGTCCGCGTGCGCACAGTATGCCACGCGAATTCGGACATATCGCCCATGCGGAAACGGCTCACGCGGTGTGGCGGCCGTCTTCGCCGCGGCCGGAAACGGGTGCCGTGACCAGCCGGTACTCGCCGGGAGTCATCCCGGTCTCCACCCGGAAAGCGCGGAAGAAATGGCGTTCGGAGGCGAAGCCGGAGGCCTGCGCGATCGACGCCGTCGACCGGCTGGTGTCGCGGATCAGCAGGACCTGCGCGTACTCGACGCGCATGCGTCGCAGCACCGTGCTCAACCCGTCGCCGGTCTCGTCGAACAGCCGGTACAGGCTGCGCCGCGACACCAGGCACGCGCGGGCGATCTCGTCGACGGTCAGGCCGGCGTCGGTACACCGCGCGCGCATGAACGACAGCACCTGCTCCCGCGACAGCGCCTGCGCCGACACCCCGGACGGGACCGAGCCACCGGCGAGCGTGATCGCCGAAGCCAGCAGCTTCACCCCGTTCGCGGCCAGCACCGCGGCCTGCTCGGGTGCGCTCTGCTGGATCCGGGCCAGATCGCGGAAGAAACCGGCCACGACACCGGCGGGACTGTCGGCCTGCACGGTCACGGCGGTGGGCAGCGCGCTGCGATCGGTGGGGACGTGTTCGCCGAGCAAAGCCAACGGAACCCTGGCCACGACCTGCGCCCACGAGCCGTCCAGGTCCCAGTGGTAGGGCCGGGTGGTGTCGTAGAAGACCATGTCCCCCGGTCGCACCACCGCGATGCGCCCGTCCTGGTGCATCCTGCCGAAACCCGCGGTGAGAATGCTGACGAACAGGAACTCGCCCTCGGTGTTGGCGATGCCGCTCTTGGTGCGCCGGATGCGCTGGCCACTGGCACCGACCGTGGACAATTCGAAGCCGGGCATACTGCCGCGCACGATCCACCCGTGGAATGCCTGATCGCGTTCGGGTTCGACCGCCAGTGGCACATAGCTTTCCGACAGCGATGCCTCCCACCGCGCGAAGGCCTCGCCCGCCCGCAATTCCGGACCGTCGTTCAGCCGCAGCTCGACAAGAGGCTCCGACGACTCCACGCCACCCACCCCCGCTCTCTCGCCCACCGACCAGCAAACCGCGGGCGTCACAATGAATCACCCGTCGCCTGATGTCAGAGCCTGCCAGATTCGGGGATGTGTCGCCACCGTACGATTCAGAATGGAATATTCGCCGTTCATCAAATATTCAACCGACCCCGACCTTTGCAGGAGATACGGGCCGGACCATTCAGTCGTGTACGGCCGGTTTGTGATGCTTATCACGCATCCCCGATACGCGTCGTGTCGCGCTCAGCGGGCGACGGGCTGCCGCCGGGCAACCATCCGGTATTCCCCCGGCGTCATGCCGGTCGCGGCCCGGAACACGCGATAGAACTGACGTTCGGACGCGAATCCGGACGCGGTGGCGACCATCGCGATCGAGCCGATATCGGCGGACTCCAGCAACTTTCGCGCCCGCTCCACCCGCAGCCCGCGCAGCATCGCCCCGAGTCCGCCGTCGAACTCCTCGACGAGCCGATACAGCGTGCGGCGCGACACCCGGCAGGCCTGCGCGATCCGGTCGACGGTGAGCCCGGGGTCGGTGAAGTTGGCGCGCAGATAGTCCAGGACCTGCTGGCCACTCAGCGCGAGCGCCTGCGACTCCCCCGGCCGCGCACCGGCGGCGATCACGGCGGCGGCGCCGACCAGATCGATACCACTGCCCGCGAGCACGGCGGCCGCCTGCGGATCGGTGCGGCGCAATTCGGCGACCCGCTGGAAGAACCTGGCCAGGGTGAATCCGACGCCGACCTCGCCGACAACCATCCCCGCGGGCAGCGCGTCGGCGCGAATGCCGAGGTAGTCGACCACACGCTGACGCGGCACCCGGATCGTCAGGTCCTCGATCATGACGTCCGACCGCCACAGAATCGGGCGGGCGGTGTCGTAGAAGATCATCGATCCTGGCGTCAGGACGACCCGGTTGCCCGCGTGTTCCACCTCGGCGCCGCCACCGAGCACGACGCTGCCGAGGACGTGCAGTTCGTCGGCCCTGGCGATGTGGCGCCGGGTGCGGCGCAGTTCATGCCCCTGCACCCGCACGGTGCCGACGGCGACCTCACCGAAGTCGGCCGACCTGATCTGCCCCTGGAACGGGCCGTCGACCGTCGGCGCGATCGATACCTCCGTGATCGCCCCGCCGACCAGTTCCTCCCAGTATTCGAACGCTTCCGGCGACGAGGTCTGCTCCGTCGAGCAGACCTCGGGGAAGCCCTCGAACGCCGTCATCGCCCGATCGTCGCAGCAGGCCCGGCCTCGTGTCGACTTGTCAGCGCTGCGGGGACGGTATCCGCCGTGGCCCGGCGATGATCTCCAGCGCCACCAATGCCACTCCCGCGACCACCGCGATCAGCACCGCCACCCGCGCGGTCGGGTAGTCCCAGAACACCAGCACCGTCGCGGCGACGATCAGCACCGCGGACCGCAACCAGCCGATATTCGCCGCGACGAAGCCCGCCACCGGCCCGCGTTCGCCCCGGCGGAGCCGATCCAGCACCCGGTCGGCGGACGTGCGCACCCAGCTGGCAGATGCCGACGGACCGGCCAGGAAGGCGCCGAGTGCGACGAGAGCGCCGAGCACCGCGAGCACCCGCATGCTCACCCGCAACGGCAGCAACAGCGTGTCGAAGACGGTGCGCGCGACGTCCTCCGAGAGGTCCCGCGCCGAAACATGATCCAGATACACACCGCGCGCGATCATCAGCGCCACCGCGAGCACGACCATGGCCACCAGCACGCTCGCGGCGACGGCAAGGATCGCGCGCCGCCGAAAACCCTTGCCGGCCACCAGGACCGCACCGATCGCGCAGGCGAGCGCGGCGATCTCGAGCGCGATCGCCAGTCGGTCGAGCAGGCGCACGGCACGCTGGGCCTTGGCCAGCTCGTCGGATTCGAAGATCACGAATTCGGACCGCAGGTCGACGACCCGGTCCGCCAGGGCGAATCCGCGACTGTCCAGCTCGTCGCCGACCTCGTCCAGCATCTGATCCAGCGAGATCGTCACGACGCCGCCGGTATCCACTTGAACGAGACCGGAATCCACTCCGGTCAGCACCGCGACCAGCGCCCGATGCGCCTGCCGGTTCGCCGCGTTCCACAGCCGCGGAAAGGCGTCGCTGCGCACGAGGGCGGTCGCCGCGTCCCTGACCAGCTCCTCGGATCGGGCAGCCACCATCGAGGGCAGGCTACGCACCAGTGCCGCGACGAGCGGGCCGCGGCTCTCAGGATCACCGATCGACTCGAGCAGGCCGGACGCCGCGCTCTCGACGTCGATCCGGGCCATGACGGTCCTGGTCAACGCGTCAGCGACGGCATTCTGGATCACCGGATCGTCGGCCAGCGGCGCCATCGTCTCGACATAGTGATCGGTGTCGAGGACTTCGGCGCGCAGATAACCGGCGACGACGGCGGTCAGGGTGAACAGCCCCGTGGCAACCACCAGCAAGGCAACGGCTATCCGCCGGACAAGACTAACCCGGCCACCAGAATCACCTGTCATCTGCCCGGCTTTCTCGCTGACGTCGAGTCGGGCCATCGTATCCCCGCCAAGGCGGCGACAGCCGCAACCACGCAGCGACTAATCGCCGCAGCAGCCTCCCGCGGCGGGCAGGGTCCTGGTCTCCCTGGTCTGGGCATTGCGCGCGGCGAGGTCGGCGTCGGCCGGGTAGTCGACGGCGATCAGGCTCAGACCGTGGGCGGGCGCGACCGTCACCGAGCTCGAACGCTCGGACTCGGTCAGCAGGCTCGCGACCCACTCGGGTGTCCGGCGGCCCTCACCGACAGCGAGAATCGCACCGACCAGACTGCGCACCATCGACCAGCAGAAGGCATCGGCGCTGACATAGGCGTCGAGCAACTCGCCGTCGCGTTCCCAGTCGAATCGTTGCAGCTCACGCACTGTCGTCGCGCCTTCGCGGCGACGGCAGAAGGCGGCGAAATCGTGCAGGCCGAGCAGTGTCGCCGAGGCGGCCCGCATCGCGTCGAGATCGAGCCCCGGCTTGGCGGCGACCACGCTGCGGGCATGCAGCGGCTCGGCGCCGTAGCGCGCGGTGGTCAGCCGGTAGACGTAGTGGCGGCGGATCGCGGAGAAGCGGGCATCGAAATCCGCGGGCGCGGGGGCGACCTCGGTGATGCGCACGTCCTTGGGCAGGAAACGCGCCATCCGGTACAGCAGCTTGTCGGCGTCGAGTTCGCCGGTGGTGTCGAAGTGCGCGACCTGCCCTTCGGCGTGCACCCCGGCATCGGTGCGCCCGGCGACGGTGAGCTGGATCGGCTCACGGAACACCTTCGACAGCGACTCCTCCAGCGTGCCCTGCACCGTGCGCAAGCCGGGCTGACGCGCCCAGCCGGTGAAATCGGTGCCGTCGTAGCTGATCCCGAGCCGCACCCGGATCGATTCCCGCTCGGTGTCGTCCATCGCTTCCTCCGCACCTGATGTCACTGGCAAAAGAACGAGCCCGTCACCCACGAAGGGTGACGGGCTCGGCCGGACTCCTGAAGAATCAGGCGTCCTTCTTGTCCTCGGCGGCCTCGTCGGCGGCCGGAGCCTCGGCGACAACCTCTTCGGTGGTCTCCTCGGCGGCGGGCGCCTCGGCCTTCTGCGAAGCGGCGACGCGACGGGCCCGATCGGCCTCGTTGGTCACGGTCTTCTCGCGGACCAGCTCGATGACGGCCATCGGCGCGTTGTCACCCTTGCGCGGCAGCGCCTTGGTGATGCGGGTGTAGCCACCCTCGCGACCCTCGAACGAGGGGCCGATCTCCGCGAACAGCGCGTGCACGATGTCCTTGTTGCGGATGACCTTCATGACCTCGCGACGGTCGGCCAGCGTGCCGCCCTTCGCCTTGGTGATGAGCTTCTCGGCGTAGGGGCGAACCGCCTTGGCCTTCGACTCGGTGGTCGTGATACGACCGTGCTCGAAAAGCGCCGTGGCCAGGTTGGCGAAGATCGCCTTCTGGTGCGACGCCGACCCGCCGAAGCGGGCACCCTTCTTGGGCTTAGGCATTGGATTCTCCTTGGGAAAGATCGTCCGGGGTGCCCCCCGAAGATCTAGAGCTGTTCGGTCTCGGCGTAGTCCTGCTCGCCGCCGTCGGTGTCACTGAAGGTGCCGGAATCGCTCCAGGTGCCGGTGCTCGCGTCGTAACCCACCACGGAGGACGGGTCGAACGAAGCGGGCGAGTCCTTCAGCGAGAGGCCGAGCGCGTGCAGCTTGACCTTGACCTCGTCGATGGACTTCTGGCCGAAGTTGCGGATGTCGAGCAGATCCGACTCGGTACGGGCGACAAGCTCGCCCACCGTGTGCACACCCTCGCGCTTGAGGCAGTTGTAGGACCGGACGGTGAGGTCCAGGTCCTCGATCGGCAGACCGAAGGAGGCGATGTGATCCGCCTCGGCCGGGCTGGGGCCGATCTCGATGCCCTCGGCTTCGACGTTGAGCTCACGGGCCAGGCCGAAGAGCTCGACCAGGGTCTTACCCGCCGAAGCGAGCGCGTCCCGGGCCGTGATGGAGTTCTTGGTCTCCACGTCGAGGATGAGACGGTCGAAGTCGGTGCGCTGCTCGACACGGGTGGCCTCGACCTTGTAGGTCACCTTGAGCACCGGGGAGTAGATCGAATCCACCGGGATCCGGCCGATTTCCGCGCCGGTCGCCTTGTTCTGCACGGCGGGCACGTAACCGCGGCCCCGCTCGACGACGAGCTCGATCTCGAGCTTGCCCTTGTCGTTCAGGGTGGCGATGTGCATGTCCGGGTTGTGCACGACGACGCCGGCGGGCGGCACGATGTCACCAGCGGTGACGGTGCCGGGGCCCTGCTTACGCACGTACATGGTGACCGGCTCGTCCTCTTCGGAGGACACGACCAGACCCTTGAGGTTCAGGATGATGTCGGTGACATCTTCCTTCACGCCGGGAACGGTGGTGAACTCGTGCAGGACACCGTCGATGCGGATGCTCGTGACCGCGGCCCCCGGGATGGAGGACAGCAGGGTACGACGCAGCGAGTTGCCGAGGGTGTAACCGAAGCCCGGCTCGAGGGGTTCGATGGTGAACTTCGAGCGGTTCTCCGCCACAACCTCTTCGGTCAGTGTCGGACGCTGGGAAATCAGCATGAGGATCTACTTCCTGTTCAGGGCGTCCGCTATTTGACGCCTAATCAGTGATTGCGGGTGGCCGCTTGTTGCGGCCACCCACCTAAAGCGCTTACTTCGAGTAGTACTCGACGATGAGCTGTTCCTGCAGCGGCACATCGATCTGCGCGCGCTCGGGCAGCTGGTGCACCAGGATGCGCAGACGGCCGGGGACGACCTGCAGCCAACCCGGGACCGGACGGTCGCCGACGGTCTCACGCGCCACCTGGAACGGCAGGGTCGGCAGCGACTTCTCCTTGACATCGATGATGTCGTACTGGGAGACCTGGTAGCTGGGCACGTTCACCTTGACACCGTTGACGGTGAAGTGACCGTGGCTGACCAGCTGGCGAGCCTGGCGACGGGTACGCGCCAGACCGGCGCGGTACACGACGTTGTCCAGACGCGACTCGAGCAGACGGAGCAGGTTGTCGCCGGTCTTACCCTTGAGGCGGTTGGCCTCTTCGTAGTAGCGACGGAACTGCTTCTCCATGACGCCGTAGGAGAAGCGAGCCTTCTGCTTCTCCTGCAGCTGCATCAGGTACTCGGATTCCTTGATCCGCGCGCGGCCGTGCTGGCCGGGCGGGTAAGGACGACGCTCGAACGCCTGGTCGCCTCCGACGAGGTCGACGCGCAGACGACGCGACTTGCGGGTGATGGGGCCTGTATAACGAGCCATTTTTTAGCTGTTTCCTTTCCCGCTAGACGCGACGGCGCTTGGGCGGCCGGCAGCCGTTGTGCGGCTGAGGGGTGACATCGGAGATCGAGCCGACCTCGAGGCCAGCGGCCTGAAGCGAACGGATCGCGGTCTCGCGGCCCGAACCCGGGCCCTTCACGAACACGTCGACCTTCTTGACGCCGTTCTCCTGCGCCTTGCGGGCAGCGTTCTCGGCGGCGAGCTGCGCGGCGAACGGGGTGCTCTTACGCGAACCCTTGAAGCCGACGTGGCCCGACGACGCCCACGAGATGACATTGCCCTCGGGGTCGGTGATCGAGACGATCGTGTTGTTGAACGTGCTCTTGATGTGCGCGTGGCCGTGCGGGATGTTCTTCTTATCCCGGCGACGCGACTTCTGAGTCTTCTTCGGGCCAGCGGCCCGGCTCTTCGGAGGCATACGCTATCCCTACTTCTTCTTGCCGGCGACGGTCTTCTTCGGACCCTTGCGCGTACGCGCGTTGGTCTTGGTGCGCTGACCACGAACGGGCAGGCCACGACGGTGGCGGATGCCCTGGTAGCAGCCGATCTCGATCTTGCGGCGAATATCGGCCTGAACCTCGCGGCGCAGGTCACCTTCGACCTTGAACTCCGAGGCTTCGATGTAGTCGCGGAGCTTGGTCAGGTCGTCGTCGCTGAGATCCTTCGAGCGCAGGTCCGGGCTGACGCCGGTCTGAGCCAGGATCTCGGTGGCGCGGGTGCGCCCGATTCCGAAAATGTAGGTCAGCGCGATCTCCATGCGCTTTTCGCGCGGGAGATCAACGCCCATCAGACGTGCCATGTGGCAGGTTCCTTAATGGTTGCGGAGGTCTGCTCCCTGTCCGTCCCCCCGTCTTCGCAGTGGGGGCACCGGCCTCCGTACCGGTGGTTGGCGCGCACACGTGCGTGCGTGCTGGAGCTGGGAGTTCTTCTTTTCGGTCAGTCCGATCAGACGATCGGTGCCCGGCGGTGCTGCTGGATCAGCCCTGGCGCTGCTTGTGGCGCAGGTTGTCGCAGATCACCATGACCCGGCCGTGACGGCGGATCACCTTGCACTTCTCGCAGATCTTCTTGACGCTCGGCTGAACCTTCACGTCCGTCCAATCTTTCCTTGGCTCACAAGGGTCTGTGAACACAGTTTTTCCCCAGCCGACGACTGGGGAAGTCTTGTAGCGCGCTCCGGCCTCGGCCGGAACACCATGCGACGCCGCGTGCCGTCAGGCTCGCGGCGTCAGGCAGGCATCACTTGTAGCGGTAGACAATCCGGCCACGTGAGAGGTCGTACGGCGACAGCTCGACGACCACGCGGTCCTCCGGAAGGATGCGAATGTAGTGCTGCCGCATCTTTCCGCTGATGTGCGCGAGAACCTTGTGACCGTTCTCGAGCTCGATCCGGAACATCGCATTGGGCAGCGGCTCGACAACTCGACCCTCGACCTCGATGGCCCCGTCTTTCTTCGCCATATCCTCCGCGATCCCGGTTATGCTTCTAACCTGAGTTGGATTGCCTCGTAGCTGCTCGCTGGCATGCGAACAGTCGGCGCATAGGTGCACCGCCGCTCAAGCTTACCGGGCCGGGTGTCCAGAGGCAAAAATGCCCCGAACCGTACACCCGCCAACCGTCGTACCGCCCGCCCAGACCGCCCGCCATGACTCCCGGGTTGTCGCGTAAACTCACCGGCGTCCAGATGTGGGTCGAGCAGATCGGGGGACCCTGGTGAGCGAGGCGCGCCGGTGAGCCGCAACAACGACAGTCTCCCCATGTTGCCGCCGTGGCTGTCGGAGAGCGACGTCACACAGGCCGGGTACGAGGCACCTGTCGAGAACCTGCCCCAGGACGATCTGATCGACGAGGCGCCCAAACGCCGCCGCTTCATGAGCCGCGGCGGCAACGACGACGCCAAGAAGGACAAGCGCGGGCGCCGCCGCAGGGGCGATGACCAGCAGCCCGAGCAGCCCGCGCCGCAGCGGCAGCCCGAACCCGCCGCCGAGCGCGCGAACCAACGCCCACCCGCCGAGCAGCAGCAGTCCGGCTGGGGCGCCGATCCGCTGAACCCCCGCGAGCAGCCGAACACCGGGTGGCAGGGTGGCCCGAACACGGTGGCTCCCGACGCACCGTCCGCCGGCCCCGGCATGCCACCGCCCTGGCCACAGGAGCAGCGGCCGCCGTACAGCGAGGGCGGTCCGGCGGTCCCGCAGCCACCCGTTCCCGGACCGCCGACCCACGCGGGCCCGACCGGCGCTCCTTTCCCGCACACCGCGCCACCTCAGCACGGCGGCCCGAGCAGCGCGTCGCCGCACATCGGCCACACCGGCTCGCCCGAAGGCGCCTACGCCGACCCGACCGCTATTCCGTCTTCGCACGGCGGTCCGAGCAACGCACCTGCACCACACGGCGTCCCGACCACTTCGCCGCACCTCGGTCCGGCCGGCTCGGCCGAAGGCCCCGCCGCCTACGCCGACCCGACCGAAGCCCAGGGCGGCGACCGCTCTGGCCCGGCCCTGCCGACCCGCACGCCCGCGCCACCGTCGACCGGGTTCACCCCGCTCGGCCCCGGCCAGCGCCAGCTCCCCGACCTCCCGCCTCCCCCACCGCTGCCGGATCCGCCCACCCGGACCCGCCCGACCGAAGCTCCGCCGCGCCTGACGGCACCGGCCGAGCCGCCGGTCGGCTCCGCGGACCCACTCCTCGGCCCGACCGCGGCCATCGACTCGCCCGCACCGTCGATCGGCGCGAGTTCGCCGATCGGCGCCCCGGACCCGCTCTTCGGTCCGCTACCGGCCTCTCCTGTCGAGCCGCTCACGCCGCCGACCGTCGGTCCCGCTTCCGCGGGCGCGGATCTGCCGACCGGCGCGAATGCCCCGGCGACCGGCGCCGGCTCGTCGGTCGATGCGTGGTCGATGCCGGACGAGGCAGCCGCCGAGCTGCGCTCTCCCGCCACCGACGCACCATCGGCGATCCAGCCCGACGCCGAAGCTCGCCCGTCCGAAGGCCGCGCCACCCGGCGGTTGCCGGACCCGGCCGACACCGCCGCACCGGCTACCGAGGCACAAGCGGGCGCCGGCGGCCGCCGCAGCCTCGATCAGCCCGAATCCGCAGCACCGGCGCCGACCGGCCCCGCGACCATCGGCGACCCGGATCCACGCCCGGCCACACCGGACGCCACACAGACTCCCCCGCGTCTGCCGGAACCGCCTGCGCGCCTGAGCAACCCGTCCACCTCCGGTACCTCGGCCCCGCCTAGCACGGCGACGCACCTCCCGCCGCCTGCCGACAGCGGCGTGCCCACGAGTGGACCGTCCACCGGCGCTCCGTCACCTGACGGCTCCGCCCCCACGAGCGCCTACGACCCGTCAGCCAGCGATGCGGTGCCTACCGCCCAGGCCCCGGCCGACGCGACCACCCGCATGGCCCTGCCGACGGATCTCACTGCCGGGACCCTTCCGGACACTGCGAACACGTCCGACGCTTCTTCGCAGCCGGCCACCGATTCCGGACCCGCTTACACCGCAGGGGGATCCACCGGCGGGGGCTCGCCCTACCGGCCCGGTGAGCCGGTCGTACCTCCGCAGCACGCACCGGGTCCCGACCACTCTCCGTACGTCCCGCAGACACCGACCTACGATGCGGCGCAATACAACTCGGTCCCCGGCGATCTCTCCCCCGGCCCCCAGTTCGCCCCGGACGCGCAGACCGAGATGTTCCGGCCGGACGACCCGCGCGTACAGGCCGCCCGGAACCAGGCCCCCGGTGGCGATTCCGCGCAGCCGACCTGGCAGAGCACACCCGATCAGCAGCCGTACCAGCAGCAATCCGGCTATCGCTCGGGCGAATTCGCACAGCCGGGCACTCCGGTTCCGCCATACCAGCAGGCAACTACGCAGTTCCAGCCGGGCGACCCCGCGCAGCAGTTCCTCCAGCAGCCGGACGGCTCGACGCCGCCGCCGAACCAGCAGGCAGGGCACCCCCGTCCGGACGGCACACCCCCGCAGCACTATTCGCAGCCCGACGGCTCGCCTGCGCCGACGCACCAGAGCCCCGACAGCTCGGCCACGCGGCACTACCAGCAGACCGACGCCGCCCCCGCTCAGTCGCACCAGCGACCGGACGGCGCTGCACCGCAACAGTTCCAGTCCGGCGGTTCCCCGCAACACCAGCCGGACGGCTCCCCTGCGCCGCACCCCGCGCCGCAGTTCCTGCCTGACGGCACACCGGCGCCGCACTACCAGCGCGACGGTGCCCAGCCGTACCAGCAACCGGGTGACGTTGCGCCCCAGCAGTTCCAGGGCGGGCCCGCCGCGCAGCCGTACCAGCAGCAAGCCCCGGGCCAGTACCAGCAGCCCGGCCAGTACCAGCAGCCAGGCTGGGGCGCCAACCCGCAGCAGGGCTACCAGCCGCCTTCCCTCGACAACGTGCCAGTCAAGCGCGTCAAGAAGGCCCCGGGCAGTGGCTGGCGTAAAGCGGTGCACCATGTTTCGGGTGGTGCGATCAACCCGGGCATGTCCGCCGAGGAGCGGCGGCTGCAAGAGCTGGTGGCGCGTATCCGCCAGCCGGTGCGCGGCGACTACCGGATCGCGGTGCTCTCGCTCAAGGGCGGTGTCGGCAAGACGACGACCACCACCGGCCTCGGGTCGATCTTCGCCTCGATCCGCGGCGACCGGGTGATCGCGGTCGACGCCAACCCCGACTTCGGCACCCTGTCGCAGCGGGTGGCGCTGCAGACCCGTTCGACCGTGCGCGACCTGCTGCTCGACCCGTCGATCGAGCGCTACTCCGATGTCCGCAGGCACACCTCGCAGAGTTCGAGCAGGCTGGAAGTGCTTGCCAGCGAACGTGATCCGGCCGCCTCGGAGTCGTTCAACGACGAGGAGTACCGGGCGGTGGCCCGGATCCTGCAGCGGTTCTACAACATCATCCTCACCGACTGCGGCACCGGCCTGATGCACTCGGCGATGAGCGGCGTGCTCGACCTGGCGCACTCACTGGTGCTGATCTCCTCGGCCGCGATCGACGGCGCGCGCAGCGCGGCGGCGACGCTGGACTGGCTCTCCCTGCACGGGCACGACCACCTGGTCCGCAATGCGGTCGTGGTGATCAACCTGCCCCGTGAGGGTTCCCCGAATGTCGGTGTGCAGCAACTGCGTGAGTACTTCCTGTCCCGCTGCCGCGCGGTACACATCATCCCGTTCGACGAGCACCTGTCCGAGGGCGCCGAGATCGACCTGCACCGCCTGCACAAGACGACCAAGCGGGCGTATGTGGAGCTGGCGGCGACGGTGGCCGACGAGTTCGGCGTCGATCACCACCGCTTCGGCTGAGCTACACCGCCGGTCACCACTCCGGCAGCCTGCGGCGACCTGCGATCACATCGCGGACCAGGTCGTCGTAGGCGTCGGCCAGTTCGGCGAGGTGGTGCCATGCGCAGTGCAGCATCTCGTCGTTGGCCGGCATGGTCATCAGGGCGTGGTGTGCGCGCACCGAGGACTCGGCCAGCCGGTCGATGACCGCGCCGATCGTCTCGGTGTGCAGGGTGGCGCCGAGGCGGTGCTGCGGGACACCGCGGTGCACCCAGTCGTCGATGGCGAGCACCAGTTCGGCTCGGCGGCAATCGATCTCACGCATCACCACCGGATCGGTGTCGACGAATCCGCCGCGCCCGACGATCCGCTTCTCGTGCAGCACCGCGAGATCGCGCGCGAACCACAGCAGCGGTCCCCCCACCACCCGATGTCCGCGACACGCCCGGACGAGAATGTCGGAGAAGGGCAGCAGACCGGTAGTCGCCGGCGGCCCGGCGGTATCGACACACCGCAATGTGTCGGGGAAAGCCATTACAACCGTAGAACTCTCCGCACCAGCCACGTTGCCTCGCCGTCGTCGCCGCACAGCACCGGATCAGGACGTTCATTACAATAAACCTCGCAAGCTTCCTGTCAAGCATTACTCGGCCGTAGGTAACCCTGACGAGTACACTTCGTTACCTGCACGACCTACCGAGGAGCATGATGGCGGACGGTCCGACCTACCTCCGGATCGCAGACCTCCTCCGTGAGGAGATCCGCGCGGGCACGTGGAAACCGGGCGACCGGCTGCCCAGCCATTCCGAACTGGCCGAGCAGATGCAGGTCTCGATCACCACCTCGCGCAACGCGATCCAGGTGCTCGTCGCCGAAAACCTCGTCTACACAGCTACTTCCCGCGGCACCATCGTGCGAAACCAGGAAGTGCTGGAATCCGTGGTCACCGACCATATTCGCCCTGATCGCCCGCGGTCGGCGCACGACATCTTCGAGGAGATCGCGCGCGCGGCCAATCGCGAACCGGCCAAGGAGTTCAGCACCAGGATGGAGCCCGCCGACGGTCAGGTCGCGCACTGGCTCGGTGTGCCCGTCGACTCCTGGGTGCTGGCCCGCACCGTGGTGCAGCACCTGGACAACGAACCGTGGTCGTGGGAGGTGAGTTTCTACCCACGCGATCTCGCCGAAGCGGCGAGTATCGACTCACCCCACGACATTCCCGAAGGCACGACCCGCCGCCTGGCCGACAGCGGCTACGGCGAGACCGCCCATCGAGACACCTTGACAGCACGACCGGCCAGCGCCGAGGAGGCGGCCGTGCTCGGCGTCGCCACCGGCACCGTCCTGCTCGATCACCTGCGCATCGGCGCCAACCATGAACGGGTCACCCGGGCGACCCGGCATCGTTGTCTGGCAGGCCGAAACCGCCTCGCCTACCAACTCGGCGACGCGGCGGGCACCGCCGTCATCGCCCGCACTCTCGGCATCACATCCGAACCTGCCGTCGCATTGCCATGACCGTGCGGATGCGCCGAGCCGCCCTGGGCGACCTACCGCTGATCTGCCGCCTGCGTGTGCAACGCACCGCCTGGCTGACCGCGCGCGGCTCCGACCAGTGGACCGTGGCGGGGCGCGGCCGTCCCATCGAGATCTTCGCCGGCGCGGTCGGCAGGGCCCTTGACGCGGGCGAGACCTGGATCGCCGAGGTCGACGGTGAACCGGCGGGCACGATCACCGTCAACCACCGTGCCGATCCGGGCCTGTGGTCGCCGTGGGAGCTGGCCGAGGCCGTCGTCGTGCACTTCATGATCGTCGACCTGTGTTTCGCGGGCAGGCAGGTCGGCCACCACATGCTCGCCCACGCCACCGAACTGGCTCTGCACCAGCAGCGTTCCTGGGTCCGTCTGGACGCCTGGACCACCAACACCGAGCTGCACGACTACTACCGCAGGGCCGGTTTCACCATGACCCGCATCGCGGGCCCTGCTGCCACCGGCCCTTCCCGCGCGCTGTTCGAGCGCCGCTCGAGCCCGTGCCCACCGCACCCGAGCCGGATCACCAGCGTCGCGCGCCCGTTCTCGGCGGCCTCGATGCTGGATTGACGCTCACAACTGCGGCAGATCGGCGATGTGGACCATCTCGATGCCCTGGCTACGGGACACCAGGGTGCCGCGGCCGGGTGGCATCTTGCTCGGGCGGACCTCGCCGATGAGCTTGCCCTCATCGCGCGAGCCGCTCATGATCAGCGTCTGCACCGAGAGGTTCTTCATCGCGCCGAGGATCGGGTCGTAGAGGGCGCGCGAGGCGCCACCGATGCGGCGGACGCAGATCAGGTGCAGGCCGATGTCGCGGGCCTGGGGCAGGTATTCCAGCAGCGGCGCGAACGGGTTGATGGCACCGGTGACGACCATGTCGTAATCGTCGACGACGACGTAGATCTCGGGCCCCGACCACCAGCTGCGTTCGCGCAGCTGCTGCTGGGTGATGTCGGCGCCGGGGATCCGCTTGGACAGGTAGGTGGCGACCTCCCCGATCATCGTCCCGCAGGTCTGCGACGACGTGGAGTAGCCTGCCAGCTGGTCACCCTCGAGGACGCCGAGCATGGTGCGCCGGTAGTCGATGAGGATCACCCGCGCTTCGTCGGCGTTGGACTGCTCGGCGATGCCCATCACGATATTGCGCAGCAGGGTCGTCTTGCCGCATTCCACATCGGCGAAGGCCATGAAGTGCGGCTCGACCCCGAAATCCAGCACCAGCGGCTGCAATTCGGACTCGCCGAGCCCGACGACGACGCGGGTGCGGTTGAGCTCGATGCCCTGTTCGCGCGCGGTGGCCATCACCTGCTCGCGCGGGAAGCTCAGCGGCAGCATGCGCACTTCCGGCGCGCGGCGGCCGGGGTAGAGCGCGGTGAGCTCCTCGCGGGCCATCGAGACTCCGTCGGCGACGGTGGTGGGGTTGGAGTCGGAATCCAGGCGCGGCAGGGCGATCAGCATGTGCAGATGCTCGGCGGTCAGACCGCGACCTGGCCTGCCGACCGGAACCTGGTGCGCGACCCGGCGGCCCATCTCGGAGTCGCTGGGATCACCGAGCCGCAGTTCGATCCTGGTCCCGATCTGGTCCTTGACCACCGGCCTGATCTCGGCCCAGCGTGCCGCGCCGATCATCAGGTGGATGCCGAAGGAAAGACCCTGCGCGGCAATAGCGTTGATCTGGTCGCCGAGCAGGTCGAATTCCTCGCGGATGGCGGCCCAGCCGTCGATGACCAGGAAGACGTCACCGAACAGGTCGGCGGCCAGCGGATCGCCGGGCGCGGCGGTGGTGCCGTTGATCTGGCGCGCCTCCAGCGCGGAGAACTTGCGCCGACGGAACTCGGTCATCGATTCGATGCCGAGTTCGGCGAAGCGTTCCTCGCGCTGGCGCATCAGGGTGGTCAGCTCGGCGATGGTGCGCCGCACCCGGTCACCGTCGAGCCTGCCGGCGACCGAACCGACGTGCGGGATGCCGACCAGGCCGGCCATGCTGCCGCCACCGAAGTCCAGGCAGTAGAACTGCACCTGCTCCGGGGTGTGGGTGGCCGCGGCGGCCATGATGATGGTGCGCAGCGTCGTCGACTTGCCCGACTGCGGGCCACCGACGACCGCGACATTGCCCTGGGCGCCGGCGAGATTGATGGTGAGCACGTCGCGACGCTGCTCGTAGGGCTTGTCGATGACACCGATCGGCATCCACAGCTGGCCGTGCCGGTTGACCGGCGAACGCCAGTCCGGGTCGGGCAGCAGCATGTCGGCGGTCGGCGATTCCTCCAGCGGCGGCAGCCACACTTCGTGCGCCGGCCTGCCGTGGCCGTTGAGCCGTTTGACAACGACATCCAGCAGCGAGTCCGGAATGCCTTCCTCGGCAACGGGTCCGGTGGGCGGCGGCGGTGGCAGTTCGGGCCTGCCGCGCAGCGGGCTGTCCTCGGCCTCGACGGTCTCGGGTTCGGTGATCTCGACCGGGGCGGCGGTGAACACGACGGGCCGCTGTCCAGCGACGGGTGCGCCGTCGTCACCGGTGACGGTGCCCGCCGGCGCCACGTACGGCCCGGACACGTAGCTGGCGTTGAACCGGAGCGGTTCGGACGCATCGCTTTTCAGGTAGCCGGCACCGGGAACGCTGGGCAGGTGATAGGCGTCGGTGATGCCGAGCACCGCCCGTGACTCGTTGGCGGAGAAGGTACGCAGACCGATCCGGTAGGACAGGTGCGACTCGAGTCCGCGCAGCTTGTTCTCTTCGAGGCGCTGCGAGGCGAGCAGCAGGTGCACGTGTAGCGAGCGGCCGAGGCGGCCGATCATCACGAACAGTTCGGCGAAGTCCGGCTTCTGCGAGAGCAGTTCGGAGAACTCGTCGACGACGACGAACAGCGCGGGCAGCGGGTCCAGCGGAACGCCCGCGGCCCTTGCCTTCTCGTAGTCGGTGACGTTGGCGTAGTTGCCCGCCGAGCGCAGCAGTTCCTGGCGGCGGTTCATCTCACCGGCGAGCGCGTCCTTCATGCGGTCGACGAGGGAGAGCTCCTCCTCCAGGTTGGTGATCACGGCCGCGACGTGCGGCAGCGAGTCGAGGCCGAGGAAGGTCGCGCCACCCTTGAAGTCGACGAGCACCAGGTTCAGCGCGTCGGGTGAATGCGTGGTGACCATCGACAGCACCAGTGTGCGCAGGAATTCCGACTTGCCGGAACCGGTGGCGCCGATGCACAGGCCGTGCGGGCCCATGCCGTTCTCGGCGGACTCCTTGATGTCGATCTCGACGGGCGTGCCGTCGGGGGTGATGCCGATCGGCACCCGCAACCGTTCGCGCGCGGTCCGCGGCCGCCATACGCGCGCCGGATCGATCTGGGCCGCATCGGGAATGCGCAGCAGTGCCATCAGGCCGGGGTCACTGGTCGTACCCTCCCCCAGGCTGACGATCTGCGCGGCCGTGGCGAGCCGGTACCGGGCCAGGTTGCGGGCGAAGGATTCGGCTTCGGCCACGCTGACCTCGTCCGCGGTGGCGAACTTCTCCACCCCTGCCGCGCTGCGCGCCGACACCGCGCCGTCGCCGACGACCAGCTGCAGGCCGCGCCGGGCGGCAAGGCCGTTCTCCGGTGCGGTGAGGTCGAGCACGGTCACCGAGTCGAGGCCCGATTCGCTGATGATGCGTTCGTTGCCGCTGATGTAGCCGTCGTCGATCACGACGACCAGGTGCAGGCGGCCCTGGGTCGGCTGCGGGTTGCGCATGAAACGGCCGCGTTCGAGCAGTTCGGACTGCAATGCCGATTCGAGCTCGCCGAGCGAGGTGTACATCATCCGCGACGAGCCGAGTCCGTCGCGCTGGCTCGGATGCTGCACGTGCGGCAGCCATTTCGCCCACGCCCAGTTGGTGTCGGGGTCGGCGCAGACGATCGCGATCGCGAGGTGATCGGGGCCGTGGAAGGTGGTCAGTTCCATCAGCATGGCACGGACGAGTTCGCGGGCCTCGTCGTCGTCTCCGCCGATGTTGATCGCCGGGAACGCACGCAACGACACCGCGGTCGGCAGGTCGTGCACGACGGAGTGGGTGCGCACGAAGCGGCGCAGCGCGACGGTCGACACCGGCTCGAGGTCTTCGAGCGGACCGGTTTCCGGCCTGGCCAGCTTGGTGGCGAGCCGGTGACTGCCGACGCCGACGCGCACGTGCCCGAAGTCGGGATCGTTGGGACGGCGCTCCCACATCCGCCTGCTGCCGATCAGCGAGGCGAGGTCGGCCGGTTCCGGATGGCTCCAGCCGAGGGTCTCGAGCTGCTTGGTTCCGGTGTTGCGCACATCTTTTCGTACCTGGTCCAGGTAGCGGAAGTAGTCCTTGCGTTCCTCGTTGAGCTCGACGGCACGTTTGGGGCCGCCGCCGCGCATGCCGGCCATCATGCCGACCATCGACATCAGCATCATCATCGGGAACATCATCGACATGGGGTTCGACAGCAGGCTGCGGCCCATCGTCGCCATCATGGCGATCATGCCGATGACGGCGACGACCATGATGACGGGCATCAGCTTCATCATCAGCGGCGACGGGATCGCGCGCTGAATCTCCGGCGGCGGGGTGAGCGCGACTTCACCACCGGGGGCGCGCGGTGGCGCGATCCGGGGGCGTCGGACAAAACCTTCGGTAGCCATCGTTGCCTCTACTCGAATTCCGAATTCAGATCGGCCCGCCGCTTGCGGAACGGAAAGCCGAGTGCGGCACCGACTCCGAGAACCGTGAGCAGGGTCAGGGAGCCGATGATCGCCACCTGGCGCGGACGCGGGTCCGGCTCGGCGGGCGGCACGGGCGCCGCGATCGCGTGGCCGCGGTCGGCGCCCGCGCTCACCGGCTCGGCGGGCAGCGGCGCGGTGAGCGCGGCCAGCGGATCGATCAGTCCGGCCCCGATCGAGTCGTCGCGGCCGCGTCCCGGTGCGTGCGCGGTGCGAGTGATCCGGTCGATCACCTGCTGGGCGCCGAGTTCGGGAAACTTGGCCCGCACGAGCGCGGCCAGGCCGGCGACATACGGTGCGGCGAAACTGGTTCCGTCGACCGGTTGCACGCCCTGGGCGGTCTGCACACCGTCGACCAGGCCGGTGCCACCCGGCTTGCTGTCGAGGGAGACGATATTGCGCCCGATCGCGGCGGCCCCGACCCACGGCCCGCGCAGCGACAGCGCCGAGGGCGCGCCGTTGGCGTCCACCGAGGCCACCGACAGCACGTACGGCGTGAACCACGCTGGGGTCGGGATGGTCGAGACCGAGCTCCAGCCGGAACCCTCGTTCTGGGTCTGGCACGCGCCGCCGGTTTCCACATTGCCCGCCGCGGCGACCACGACGACATTGCGGTCGTAGGCGTATTTCACCGCGGCGCCGAGCGAGCTGTCGGCGGTGTCGGAACCGGCTGAGGTGCAAGCGACTTCGGAGATGTTGATGACAGTGGCGCCCATGTCGACCGCGCGGACCACCGCCGCGGCGAGGGTGAGCACGCTGCCGTACCCGTCGCTGCGCAGCTCACCGGGCGGCTTGGCCGCGCCTTTCCGGTCCTTCGGTTCGTAGGCGAGGCTGAGCTGGCGGATCGAGAGGATCTCGGCGTCCGGCGCGACACCGGTGAAGGCGTCGTCGGGCGATGGCTGCGCGGCGATGATGCCGGCGACCAGGGTGCCGTGGCCGTCGCAGTCGACCGTGCCGTCGGTATCGCTGACGTAGTCGCCCCCGGCCTGCAGCGCGGCCAATCGCGGATGCCGGTTGACCCCGGTGTCGATGACGGCGACTTTCTGTCCGGCGCCCCGGCTGAACTGCCAGGCGGCGGGCAGATCGAGGACCTGCTGCGCGATCGGCGGCTCGGTCGGCGCGTTCCCGCGCAGCACCGGCTCGGCGCACAGTTCGCGCTGTTCGGTCGGTTCCAGCGGGGCCGGCCTGCCGCTGAGGATCACCGCGGCCTCGAGCGCGCCGGGATCGACCGTTGGCGGGGCGATCGCGACCGCGGGTGCGGGCACGCCCGCCGCGGCCGACAGGATCGCCGCGGCACAGCTCAGCCGGACCAGGACACGGAAGCGGGTCATATGTTGCGAGCGGTCGAGTACACGTCCATGACCCACAGCGCCAGCGGGATCAGCGCGATGATGAGCAGGTATTCGAAGATCTCGATCATCCGCCTCGTCACCGGCGTCACCTCGATGTGCGGCCCGATCACGCCGAAGCCGACCACACCGAGCGCCGTGACCAAAAGCAGTGCCACCGCGACGAATTCGAGCGAATCGTGCCCGAGGCCGAGACCGGTCACCACGGCCAGCATGATCAGCGCGCCGGCGGCGATCAGCGTCGCAGCCTGCGCGAGATCGGCGTAGGAGCGGCCGCGCAGGCACAGGATGATCCCGGTGATCACGGCCAGCGCGACGCCCCCCGAATGGAACGGCCCGAACGGATCGGCCGCACCGAAGGCACCGAGACCGGCGGCGGCAGCGCAGGCGGCGACCAAACCGGTCTGGATCTGATTGGCCACCCGCGCCCGCTCGCCGAGGCCGGCGGCCGAGGGCAGCGCGATCGCGCCGATCGCGCCGATCCCCTCGATGGTCGGGCGCTGCTCATGATCGGCGGGGTCGATCGCGCCACCCGCGGTCGGCACCGGCGGTATGGGCAGCCGGGCGGTCACCGCGGCCAGCCGCGGCACCGAGGACAGCAGCACGATCGCGCCGATCAGCACGCCGGCGAACAGCTTCGGCTGTCCTGGTTCCCAGATCAGCGACACCGTCGCCGAGACAGCTCCGAACACGCTCATCGTGACCGCCGCCGCGAACAGGCCTGCCCCGGTGCCGGTCACCCGGTATCCGGCGACCGCGGCGACCAGCACCACGACACTGCCGAGCAGCACATGTGCGGCGCCGAGCTGGCCGGGCACCAGCAGCGCACCGCCGCCGAGCAGCAACAGCAGTGCGTCGAGCGACAACCAGTTCCCGGTCACCGGATCGCGGTATTTACGTGCCGCGATACCGGCCGCCGCCGAAGCCACGATCCCGGTACCGAGCAACGCGAACGCGGGCGCGAGCGGATCGCCGTCGGCGCGCGAGTCGACGAGCAGGGCGAGTGCGGCGAGGATCGCGACGGTGGCGAGCACCAAGCCCGTCCAGCGCGCCGCGGACCCCGACCAGCTGCGGAATTCGCCTGCGGTGAGCCGGGATACGGCATCGATCACATCGTCGAACAGCGCGGGCGATTCCTTGCGCGTCACGGGGCTCAGGACCAGCAGCTCACCGTCGTAGACCTCGGCCTCGGTGAGGGTGCGGCTGGGCGCCAGCGGGTCCTGCCCGAGCCGGGCGAGGGTCCAGTGCTGGGCGCGGACCGGCGCCGTGTCCTCGTCGCCCTCCGGCAGGCGGGGATCACGCGAACGGATCAACGCCACCAGATCGCCGATGAATCCCGCGATCGGCACCGTGGCCGGCAGTCCGATGTCGAGCTGCGTGTCACCCCCGATCACCGAAACCCGGCATAGTTCGGGCTCATTGCCTAACAACGTCGACACCAGTGATGAACTCTCAGTCGTAGCTGACTACTTCCGTTGCGACCACCCGGCAGCGTTACCTAATCTAACGGACAGGGCAAGCCGGCGCGATCGCAGCTTCGGTGGCCGGGTTGAACGTAATGCATACACCAGACGAAGATTTCGGGGTCCGACACCACATGCCAGACATTCGCCAAGCCCAGCGTGCCTTCGACGCAGGCGTTCTGTCGCTCGGCCTGTCCATCGATGGTCAGGAGTCCGCGCGCGACAACGAATACGCCAAACTGGCCTTCCAGCGTGCCACCGAGTGGGATCCGTCGATGTGCGACGCGTGGCTCGGCCTGGCCGCCGCCGGCGAGGTAACCAAGGAGGTGCTGTTCAACCTGCACCGCACCAGCCTCGACTCGCTCGGCCGCGAACAGCGCAGGCTCGGGCTCGCCCCGCGCGCGATGGCAGGCCGGTTCCTGCCCGGCCTCTACATCGACTACCCGCTGGCCGGGCTCACCGAGATCTGGCTGGCCTGGGCCGCCCAGCTGATCACCGATCAGGACTACGACCAGGCCGAGAAGGTCCTCGACGAGCTGGCCGCACTGCGCCGCGGCCGCGCCGACGACCCGGACAAGCAGATCGACGACCGGATCTCCACCTACATTCGCGGTGTCCTGCACTACAACACGCAACGCTGGTCGGACGTGATGACCGTGCTCGCCGGATCCGCGGACTGGAAAGACCCCTATCTGGCGACCGGCGCGCACGTGATGGTCGGCACCGCCTGCGCCCAGCTCGGCCTGTTCGGCGAGGCGATCCGCCGGATGGAAGCCGCCGAGGCGGGCCCGATCCCGTCCGCGCGGTTCACCGCCATGTACAACCGCGGGCTGTGCCTGCGCGAGGCTGGCAACGAGTCCGAGGCCCAGGCGCTGTTCGAGCAGGTCTATTCGCAGCTGCCCGACTTCGCCGCCAATACGACCGCCATGCGCGACCGCACCTTCCGGATCGTGGTCACCAGCCGCGAATCCATCGACGCCAGAACGAACAAGTGGGATCCGGCATCGGCGCCGACGCTGGCGCAGATGGACCAGGCCGACGCCGAGGACCGCGCCAAGACCGTGCTCGCCGCGGCTCGCGCCGAACTCGACAAGCAGGTCGGCCTTGCCTCGGTGAAGACCCAGGTGGCCAAGTTGCAGTCCTCGGCGCAGCTGGCCAAGATCCGCGCGGAGAAGGGCCTGTCGAGCCAATCCCGTGGCCAGCACCTGGCTTTCACCGGTCCGCCCGGAACCGGCAAGACCACCATCGCGCGGGTGGTCGCCAAGATCTATTGCGGTGTCGGCCTGTTGAAGACCGACAAGGTGGTCGAGGCCAAGCGTGTCGACTTCGTCAGCCAGAACCTCGGTGGCACCGCGATCAAGACCGAGAAGCTGATCGACAGCGCCATGGACGGTGTGCTGTTCATCGACGAGGCCTACACGCTGATCCAGACCGGCCTGTCCGGTGGTGACGCGTTCGGTCGCGAAGCGGTCGACACCCTGCTGGCCAGGATGGAGAACGACCGCGACCGTCTCGTCGTCATCATCGCCGGTTACGACGGCGAGATCGATCGGCTGCTGACCGCCAACGACGGTCTGGCGTCCCGCTTCTCCAAGCGCCTGCAGTTCCCGTCCTACACGCCCGAGGAGCTCGGCCGGATCGGCGAGATCATCGCGGGCAGCCGGGATTCGCAGCTCTCGGAGGCCGCGCTGGCGGCCCTGGTCGAATCCTGCACGTTCCTCTACGAATTGGAGAGCACCGACCAGAGCGGGCAGCCACGTCGCGGCGTCGACCTGGCGGGCAACGGCCGGTTCATCCGCAATGTCATCGAGGCGGCCGAGGAGGAACGTGAGTTCCGGCTGGCCAACGATGTCGACGTCGACCTGTCGGAGGTCGACGACGACGTGCTGATGCGCATCGAGGAATCCGATATGCGCACCGCGCTGGACAGCATCATCGCCACGCTGAACGTGGGCCGGTCGAACTGACCCGCGCAGCGGCTATTTCGTGGGGGGCAGCGAGTCGAAGCTGGTGAGCGCGTCCTTCGCGGACAGCGTCGGGCCCGGCACGAGCTGGCCGATGATCGACCACGGCGCCAGCCGCGGCTTGTCGCCGAGGCCGAGGATGACACCGGTCGCGGCGTCCGGGATGCCGTAGCGCACCCCGTTGTCGGCGACATAGAACAGCGATTCGCGGCGCGGGCTGCCCGGCTCGGTGCCGGTGACCTGCACGTACTCCCCGGAACTCGGCGTCAGGTATACCGCGTCCATGCGGTCGCCGGTGCTGTCGGCGCTCGACAGCGCGACCGGCTTCGCCGCGTCGGCCAGTGGCAGCTTGGTGCCCGTCAGCAGGGTGACGACGGCCCGCTCCCCCGGTCCGTCCACCGACTTGCCCGGTGCGGCAGCGGCTCCCGGGTTCTTCGACCAGCTGATGCAGGTCACCGGCGCGTCCTCCGCGGCCAGGACCCGCGGTGCGCGCTCCGGGAAGTCGTCGGTCGGCAGCGTGTGCACGATGGGCGTGCGGTCGAGCGCGTCCGGTGCGACGACGGCGATCTCGCGCATGCCGTGCGAGTCGGCATTGCGCAGCAGCTGCGCGGTGAACTCCGAGACCGGCTGGACACCGTCGGCCAGCACCACATACAGCGTCTCGCGGCCGTCGCGGTCGAGACCTGGCACCGAGATGATGCCGCCCACCGGCACATTCGCCAGTTTGCCCGGTCCCGGCTGCCCCGCCTGCGGGATGGTCGGCACCGCGAGCGGCGGGCCCTCGGTGGTGGCGCCGAGGAAGCCGGTGCCGATCGGGCGCGGCTTCTGCCCGGCCAGCCCGAGCGTGCGGGCGATCACCGAATCGGCGGGGTTGATCTCGGCGCGGGTGCCCTGGTGCACCAGGTAGGTCTTGTCGCCGCGGCGCACCAGCAGCGCGTCGTCGGGGCCCGCGGCCCCGATCCGGTCGCCCAGCGCGGGCTTGCCGACGATGGCGGTGGTGAGGCCGCCCGTCGCGCCCGCGGCGCTGCCGGTCGCCGAGAGCTGGGTGGTCTCGCACAGGGTCCAGTCCGAGCTGTCGCCCTGTTTGGAGCCGGGCAGGGCGGCGGGCGCTCCCGGGATGCCGAGCAGCGGACCGCGCGGCAGTGCGCCAAGCTTGTCGTCCTTGACGGCGTTCGGGGTCTCCGCCGCACCCGCGATCAACCGGGCCGAGGCCAGATTCAGCACCGGGTGCAGCGTTTTCGCGCCGTCCTTGGTCTCCACGACGACATACATGGCGCCGCTCTGCTTGCCGGTGACGATCAGCGAGTCGCCGATCGAGCCCTGCGGCTTCAGGAATCCCAGGATGGCGGCACCGGCGACGACGATCAGGCCCAGCACCGCGCCCACCATCAGCGACCGGCTCTGTGAACGCATCGGATCGTGCAGCATCCGCACATCACGTCGGATCAGCGCATGGTCGAGCCTGCGCAGAAGAAACCGATAACCGTTGACCTGGGCCTTGGTTGTCAGCTGTGCCGGCACACGCTCTCCATTGCTGCGATGATCACGTTCTCGCTCGACACGGTACCGTAATTCCGGAATTGCCCTTGACCATGATTCGACGTATGCCAGCCAGGGACAACGATTTTGAACAATGGGATGAACAGCCGGGAAACCGGTAGCGACAACGTTTACGACACCTTGCGTGATCCGGAATTCTGGCTGTTTCGCCTCTTTCCGCTGTGGGCCTGCGTGCCCGTCGCGGTACTCGCGGCCGTCGTGGCCTGGGTGGTGCTCGCCACCACGCAGTCGATTCCGGGCGCCATCGGCGCCGCGGTGGCGGTGCTGCTGATCGGGCTGGTCCCGATCCGGCGCCGTACGGCCGCTGTCCGGCTCGGCGGCTGGCTCGGCCGCAGGCTGCGCGGCCACACCGACACCCTCGACCGTGCGCCCGCCTTCGACGTGCCGCTGGCCGAGGGCGGTGGCTGTGGCGTGCGCTGGGACGGCGATCTGCTGCTGACCATGTTGCGCATCGACCCGCCGCCGGACACCCTGACCCTGCTGCGCCGCGGGACGCTCAGCGCGGATCAGCTGCTTCCGCTCACCGAGATCGCCCGCTGCCTCGATCAATTCGACGTACAGCTCGTCGGCATCGACGTGATCGCCACCGGCGCGCGCACCGCGGGCACCGGCGCGGCGGCGCACCTCTACGACCGCATCCTCGGGCCGCTGCCCGCCATCGCGCATCGCACCTGCTGGCTGGTGCTGCGCCTCGACCCGGTCGCCAACGCCTCCGCGGTCGACAAGCGCGGCGGCGGCGCCGAGGGCGCGCTGCGCACCATGATCATCGCCACCCGCCGGGTCGCCAATCGGCTCGCCACCCACGGCATCGACGCCGCCGTGCTCACCGCCACCGAGATGAACAGCGCGGTGCGCCAGCTCACCCACGGTTTCGACCCGGCGCAGCTCACCGAGTCCGCCTACGGACTGGCAGGCGAGCACCGGCATCTCACGCACTATCAGCTGACGGCGCCGATGATCGGCACCAACGGCCTGGCCGAGATCTGGGCGACACCGAGCCTGTCGACGACGGTGACGCTGCGCCTGCACCCCGGCTCACGGCGCACCGGCCGCCGCGACGACAAGGCGGGCACCGTCGTGCTCAACGCCGTTGTCCGCTTCGACACCCCGGTGCCGCTCGACGAGCGGCCGCTGCCCGGCCTGCGTGAACTGCCTGGCAGCCAGCGCCGAATCCTGCTCGACACCTTGCCGATCGGCGCCGCCGACGACCTCGGCGGCCGCGACGGTTATCGCGGCACCCTCGCCGCGCTCACCGACATCGCCGTCCCGACCACCGGCTGCGGCCAGCTCATCGGCGCCGACGAACAGGGCCAGGGCATCGCGGTCCCGCTGATCGGCGAGGGCACCCGCCACGTCGACGTGATCGGCAATCTCGACCTCGCCCAGCAGGTGGTGCTGCGGGCAACCGCCCTCGGCGCGCACGCGGTCGTGCACACCACGCGCCCGCAGGCATGGCAGTCGATGGTGGCGAATCTGGCTACACCGCAGCTGCTCTCGATCGCTCCGCGGGCCGCGGGTGCGACGCCACAGCCGCAGCCGGGCCCGCCGCCGGTGCCCGCGGCGCCGTATCCGACCACCACCGTGCTGGTCTACGACGGCATCGCGCCGACCGCGCATCTCGGTGGCGCCACGATCGTCGAGGTGCGCACCAGCGAACGCGAACCCGATGCCGTCGAACCGGATGTCACCCTGGTGCAGGATCCCTTCGCGCCCAACCGGATCACCGTGCGCACCAGCACCGGCAGCGCGACCGTCACAATGGTGACCACGCCGGACGAAATGCATTACATCGGTGAATCACTCGCCGCACGCTGAGTGAGACGGCGAAGGCCGGCCGGAACGCGAATTCCGGTCGGCCTTCGTCGAATTCGGGATTTCAGAAATCCGCGAAACCGTCGCCGACCTTGCCGTCGGCCTCGAGGGCGCGATTGAGCGCCAGCTCGACCTGGGCTGCCAGGTCGTCGAGCTGCTTGAGGGTGTCCTTGAGCTCGCCGGTGACGGCCGTGTGCGCGATATCGAAGTTGGTGTGCGCGTTGTCACCCTGCAGGGCGGCCTTGAAGTTGGTGGCCGCGGTCTCCAGCTCGGAGATCTCGCCCTGCATCTTGCTTCCGTAGGTCTGCAGGTCGCTGAACAGCTCGTTCATCGCCTTGGGGTCGTAAAGAATGGTCATGCTCTAGTTCCTTGTCGTATCGAAACCGGTTGTGGTCGAGGCGAACGATCAGACGCCGAGGTTGGTCGTCGGGGCCGCACCGGTGGAGCCGCCGCCACCGCCGAGACCGGCCTGGTCCATGTTCACGATGGTGGTCTTGCCCGTATTGATGGCTTCGTTGAACCGGTCGAACTTCTGGTTCAGCGCGTTGGCCTCGTCGTGCCACAGGTTGGCGACCTCGACGAACTTGTCGTGCGCGTCACCCTTCCAGCCGCGAACGACGGCCTGGGCGGCGTCGTCGATCTCGTTCACCGAGCGACGAAGGTTGTTGATCGTCTCTTCCAGCGCGGTGACGACATTGTTTACGCCACCGGCTTCTACACCAACTGATCCCTGAGGGGGCATTGTCGAACCTTTCCTTCTTGATGGATGACACGGGAGATGGCTATACGGGCTGCCACCCCCCACCGGGAAGCCCCTCGAGGAGCGCACCGACCGCCTGGCTGAGGCGGTGGTCGGTGCCCGGCGTGATGGTCGACCACACTTGCCCGTCGGGCGCCGTCATCGGCGCGACGACGATCCGGCCGCGCGCGGTGTCGTACACCGCGACCGCGCCGGGGGCTCGGGTGGTCAGCCCGTCGTGGTGGACGGAGGCAGTGATCTCGGTGTAGCCGTGGCAGGAGCCGAAGGCCGCACCGAGCACTGTCGCTTCGTGCGCGTCGATACCGAGCGCGTACATCGCGTCCACGTAGTCGGAAGTCGTGGTGGCGGCGTCTAGGCGCCGCGCGAGGTCGTCGGCCGCGACGCTGACCGTGCTGATCTCGGCCTGCGGGCAGGCGGTCAGCGCGGTGAGCAGCAGCCGGGTGAGTTCGCGGTCGGACCCGTCGATGCCCGGCGCGGAGATCTCGAACAAGGATCCGGTCCTGGTCGCGACGGCATGCCGGGAACCGCGGCGCGCCAGGCAGATCCGGTGCCTGCCGTCGTCGCGGTAGCTGCGCGCGGCCAGTTCGGCCTCGGGTTGGGCGAGGGTGAACAAGGCGTCGGCCAGTCCGGGATCGACGTCGCCGTACCCGTCGAACACGCCCCTGGCCGTGAGTTCGGCGACCGCGCCGTCGCGGGCGGTCTGCCACGCCTCGAACGTGTCCTGCTGCGGTCCGACGGCCAGGACGAGCGGCAAGGTCTGCACGCCGAGGCGTTCGGCGACCGCGAGCAGCGAGTCGTTGGTCAAGGTGGTCATTCCGCACCACCCGATCGCGCGGTCCCGGCCTGCGGTGCGGCACGCTCGACGACACCGAGGACCGCTGGTGCGGCCTGGATTTCGCCTTCGGCCACCAGCTGATCGGATTCCTCGTAAGCCAGACCGGCGCGCGGGAAACGGGCCGCGTCCTGGGCTGCCGAGACAGGCGCCATCGCGCCGGGCACGACGGGCGCAGCGTGCCCGGTCGCGGCGGCGACCGGTGTCGGCTGCGCGGCCGGAGCGACGGCGGCCGTACCGGACTGCACGAAAACCGGGGCGCGATACGCGGTCTGCACGGGTGCGGGCATGACCGGGATTCCGCCGAGCCCACCCATCATGCCGATGCCAGGCATCGCCGGCGGAATAGCGGCCGTGGTGCCCGGTGCGCCGCCCTGCTCGGCGATCAGCGCCGCCTCGGGCACGATCGGCGGTGGCGGCACGTGCAACCACGGGCTCGCCAGCGGCTCGGTGGCGGCCTCGTAGCTGCGCATCACCCGCGAGGCAACAGCTTTGGCGACATCGGCGTCGGCGTCGGTCTGGGCCGCGATGGCCTTGATCGGGGCGCCGAGCGCGGTGCCGATCTGTTCCACCGCCTTCTGCATGGCGGCGATCGCGGCGATATCGCCCGAGTTGGGCATGGCGCGGGCGGCCACCTCGTAGGCGAGGACTTGCGCCTGCATCCTTGCCGCGTTGGCCGTCGCGGCGGCCGCCGTCTCCAGCAGCCAGTCGCGCAAGGTGGAAACCCGTTCCCACACTTCGTCACTGCGCCCGGACTGCCAGGATCCGCGCAGCGTGTGCAGCACCTGCTCGTAGTCGAGCACGGCCGCGCCGAACGCCGCGGCGAGGCGCGTCCAGGCGGCGGCCGCGTCGGCCATCGGCATCGGTCCGGGACCGGTGGTGAGCTCGGTGGCCAGCCGTTGCGGCTCGCGCGCCTCCCACACCACACCGGTGAAACCGGGCTGCGGTGGTTCGATCATCAGGCAGTGAAGCCGCTCGTGTTGCCGGTCTCCATCTGATCGAACTCGGCGACCTGCGCCCGCAGGGTGGCGGCGAGCTTGCTCATCTCGCGCGCACCCGATTCGGCGTTGGTCAGATAGTCGTCGGCGACGCCGTTGGACGTGGTCGCCGCTCGCGCGGAGACCTCGTCGACGCCGGCGGGCGCGACGTGCAGTGCGGGCGCGACGGCGGTCAGCTCGGTGGAGAGCCGATCGACGATGGCGTCCAGTGCCGAGGCGGCCTTGGCCGCTGCGGCCGAATCGAATTCGAAGGTGTTGCTCATTGCCACTCCTGTCGTGGTCGTACCCGCGTCACAGTGTGAGTTCTTTGTCCGGCGGTGCTTCGGTGGTTGCCGGCTCGGCGGCGCCGACCACCGGCATCGACACCCCGGCGATCTGGCCGACGACCTCGTCGCCGTGATGGCCGGTGACCATCTGCGTGTGCACGGCCTCGTTGCCGCCACCGTCGACCGCTCGTGCCATCGGCCCGCCCGCGGCGCCCGCGCCCATCGGCATATAGCCGGGAGCGGACGAGGTGGCCGTGGTCGTCGCGCCGCCCGAGGTCCCGGCGGATCCGGTGGCCGCTGCGCCGCTGAGTCCGACGGTGGACATGCCGCTGCCGCGACCGCCCTGCCACGGGCTCAACGGTGTCGCCGCGGCGGCGGCAGCGCCACCGATACCGCCGATGGCACCCATGCCGCCGCCACCGCCCGAGCCCACCATGCCCTCGGCGGCCGTGGCGTCGTCGGCGGAGATCGGGTCGCCCGTGGCGGTGGTGTCGGTGGTGGAGTCGCTGTTGGTTGTCGTCGACAGCGAGCTGACCTGTTCGGCCAGCGAACCGAACGAGGAGACAGCCGTGCTCGCGGTGCTGATCAGCGGCGTGATCATGCTCATCAGCTGCGACAGCGACTCCGAGGAGTCGACACCGGTCGGGGCGTTGGTGACCTCGACCTTTTCGCCCGCCTGCGTCATCTGCGCACTGTGCCCGATCAGTTCGCCCTTGGTCTGGGCGGTGATCGCCAGCGCCTCGGTCATCGCCTCGACCGTCGCCGCGACCAGCACGCCCTGCCCGACCGGGGTCAGCGCGTAGAGGGGTGCCAGCGCCACCGTGGCCGAATAGCGCGCGATCACCACACCCAGCTTCGCCGCGCCGGTCGCCACACTGCCCGCCGCGCCGGTGAGCACGGCCTTCTCCTGGGTGCTCTGGGTGGCCAGCTTCGCGCCGTCGGTCTGCGCTGCTGTCGCTTTCGTCGTCGCCTCCGACGCCGCGGCGCTCTGCCACAGCGACATCACCGTCTGCAGCGCCGTCGAGCCGAGCGACATCACCGTGCTCAGCACCGAATTGACGTTCGACAGCACTTCGGTCGGATCGACCGAGGTGTCGGTGCCGGAACTGGTGCTGCCGAGCTGACCGGTGCCGAACGCGGACGCGAGCTGGGTGAGCGGCTGCATCAGCGCGGTCAGATCGATCGTCGGCAGCGGCGGCATCTCCGGCAGCTGTACGACCTGCGGTAGCTGCGGAAGTTGCGGCAAGCCCATCGACGTCAGCGCCTGACCGACCGGCTGATCCAGCAGCGGAGCCAGCGAGCTACCGCGCATCAGCTCCAGCACCGTCGGATCCAGCGATGCGCCGTTCGATGGAACTCCCCCGGGAAACGTCATGACTACCTTTTCACCGCGGCGATGCCGAGCTTGCCCGCCGCGTCGGCGCCCTCATAAGTCGACGCCGCCTGGGCCGCGGTCAGCGCGGTGCCCGCGTGCACGGCCGCCAGCTCCGCCACCGAGGTGAGGTGGTTGGCCTGCGCGTAGGCGAACGACAGCAGGAATTCCTGGCCGATCAGGCCGAATACCGGCACGACCGCGGCGACGGTCGCCGCCTGATCGACGGCACCGGCCTGCGCGACACCGGCGGCCATCGTGGCCGAAGCACCCGCGTAGGCACGAACTGCATCGGGAACTACCGCAACGTGATTCATGACCATCGTCCAATCTCGAAACAGCCCATGGTGTTTCGTTACTTTATCTACCCGTTCCAGGCCGGCGCTACGCATCGTGCCGGTGAAGCTCAGCTGAATCTCACGTGCCCGCTTCGTTGAACGCCGTGATCAGGCCCGCCCGGTCGGCATAGGCTCGGTAGACGGCCGCGCGCGCGGTATCGACCAGTACCCGCTCGAAACTCGCGGGGGTCAGCTTGCTGATCGCCCCCGAGAACTCCAGCCCGACCAGCGCACCGTTGCCGTCGACCGTCACTGTCACCGCGCCGTCGGGCGAGGTCTCCTGCGCGCGGATGCCGTTGGTCGCCTCGCTCAGATCCTGCAGCCGGTACAGCTGCCCCTGCACGCGCGCGATGAGTTCGTCCATCGTCTCGACCATCTCAGCTGACCTCCTCCTGGTCGACAATCTTTGCGGGTTACCTACGAGATCGGCTGCGATTCATACCGAACGCAGCCAGCTCTCCGGCTCGGTGTCGTATTCCTGCTCCTCGACGATCTCCGCCGCCGCGACCTCGGCCTCGGTCGGCAAGCCGGTCGCCGCGAGCAGACCCGAATCGAACCCGGCCTCGGCCAACTGGTTTCGCCGCGCCAATCCCGCCCGCTTCGCCGACTTCTGGCACAGCCGCAGGACCTCGGCCGCCAGCGCGCCCGGATCACCACGCAACTGATCGGCATCGATGGTGATGCCAACCGGCAGCCCCTGTTCGGTGGTGCGCACCTCGATCCCGCCCGTCAGCGACGAGGCGGTGAACTCGGTAGGAAACTCGTCCATCTGCCCTCCCTACGCCCGATCATCCTTGATGGCTCTGACAACTTCGGCGATCTGGGAATTGATCAGCGACACCAGGCGCCTGCGATCGGCGGGAACGGCCCGGGCGGGCGAACCGGGAACGATCACGTACCGGCCGTCGTCGACCACATCACGCCACACTAGATACAGGCGCAGAACGCCACGGGGGCCGAATCTCGACCATCCCTGTTCGATCTCGATGGTGCCGGCCAGATCATCGGGTTCCCGCAGGAAATCCGCACCCCGCGTGGCCGAATCGTCGCTGTCCTCATGGACGAGCGAGCGGCCGTAGGAGAAGTCGATGTCGGCGTCCGCCGCGTCGATCAGCTCGAAGTCACGCCGTCGGCCCGCTTCCGCGGTGGGAAACACCGTAGCCACCGCATCGCCCAGCGACAGCGCCTCGTGCCGGGTCACGGTGAAGCCCGCCGAGTCGCTCATGGTTTCGCCGGGCCGCTGCACCACGACGAAGGCGTCCTCACCCTTGCGGACGGCGAGCACCCGCAGGGATCGCTTCGGATTCGCGGGGTCGCGACCATCGATCCCCCGCGCGATCAGGCGGATATCGGGCTTGGTCAAGGCTTCGATGAGCAGGTCGAGTTCGGTGCCGCTGCGGCGCCGCAGCTCCTGCCACGCCTCACGTTTGATGCGCAGGCTCTCGTCATAGTCCTGCACGACGCCACGATAGGTGAGCGGGTCGGGCAGGCCCGCCTCCTTCAGCTCGCTCCACATCGCGGCGAACTCGACGGGCGTGAACTCCAGCACGGCTGTCACTGTTCGATGACCGGTCTCGCCACGATCGGCGCGGCACCGATCGCCTCTTCCAGGTGCTCGACCGAGTCGAGGAAGTCGGCGCGCTTGTGCTCTTTCTGCTGTCCGCCCGCGCCGGCGCCCGCGCCGCCCATCGGTGCCATCGGCATGCCGCCCATCGGCGAACCGGCGCCGGCGATGCCCGCTCGGCTCGCCATCGCTTCCATACCGGTCGCGGTGACGGCGGCACGGGGGAACAGGCTCGACGCGTTCTGCAGGTTCGAACCCGGCAGGCCCGCGCCCGCGCCACCACCAGCGCCACCACCGGAGCCGCCGCCGCTCTTGGCGGCCGAGGTCATCTTCTTCGCCTGGTCCTCCAGGGCGGAGCTGAGACCGGCCAAACCGGGGACGGACGACAGCGCGCTCTGCTCGGCCGCCGAACTCGCCTGATCCAAGGCCGACTGCGCGGCCGAACTCGCCTGCTCCAGACCGGAAGTCAGCGCCGACGCCGCCTGCTCGAGGCCGGACGACGCCGCCGAACTAGCCTGCTCGGCAGCCGCGGCGGCCTGTTGCGCCGCGGTCTTCGCCGCGGCCTTCGCCGCATCGCTCGCCGCGAGCTGGGATGCGGTCTGGGCTGCGGAGGTCAGCGCGGACATTCCGCTCTGGAACGCCGAGGAGAGTCCCTGCGCGCCGGAACCCGAACCAGAGCCCGAGCCTGCGCCCGAGCCGGTTCCGGTTGTCCCCGGCCCGGTGGGCTGAGTGCCCGTGGTCGGCGGGATCGGGTCGGGCAGCAGGGCGACCACGCCCGCGGTGTGTTCGATGCCGGGAACATAGATCCGCTCCATGTCGGCGACATAGGCCTTGCGGTAGCTCTCCTTCGCCCGCGCCTTGTAGGCGGCGTCGGGTTCATTTTCCATCCGCTTGATTTCGACCAGGCTGTCGTTCTGCAACTCGACCGAGGTCGTATAGAGCCATTCCGAGACGTATTCGAGGCCGTCACCCACAGCCTTCATGCTGGCGACGAGGTTGTCGTTGCCGGACCCGTAGGCGGCGATCGCCGCCCGAGCCCGATCGGCGCCGCCACCCTTGCCCGGGCTGCGCCAGCCGTTCTCGCTCGCGATCATCTTGTTCGACAGGGCGTCGAACGGCTCTTTCAGTCTGCCCGCCAGCCAATGCCAGTCGGCGGCGGCCTGCGCCACGGTGATCGGCATACCCGACTTGAGTGACTCGATGATCTGCTGATATTCCTCGTAGCTGTAGGCGTCCGGGTTTTCGGGCTTCGCCTTCATCGGGTCGAACTTCAGACCCTGCGGGCTGGCCAGGCTCTGGGGCAGACCCCAGTTCGACTCCTTCAGCGTGCCGACTTCCTTCCAGTCCGGCGACGCCTGTCGCTTGTCCTGGGGATTGAAGCGGTCGTTGTTGACGCTGAGACCGGCCGGATCGGGACGCTTGCCGAGATCGTCGAACAGCTTCTTGTGGAAGTCGTACTTCTCCCGCAGCTTCGCGAAATCGGCCTTGCCACCGGTGTCGGTGTCCTTGTATGCCTTGCCGGAGGCGAGGAACGTGTCGTTCATGTCGTCGAGGATCTTCAGGTGGTCACCGAGGATGTTCTTGAGATCCTGGCCCTTCGCGGAGAACCGGTTCGCCAGCGCCTCGGCGGAGGGCAGCACGGCGGCGAACGGCTTGAGCTGGTCGACCTTGCCCAGCTCCTTCTGCACCGCGTTCACCCTGACCCGGACGTCGATCGCCGCGTTGACCAGGCCCTCGATGACACCTGGCTGCAGTTCCAGTGCACCGCTGAGCGACTCGCTTCGCAGCCCACTCCACGGATTGGGTGTCTCACCCATACGCGACCGTCCTCCTCATCACCACACGGGCGCCCCTGCGACGAGAGACCCTGCCTGCGCGATCGATTCTTTCGTCGTAGCAACGATTCTAATGTCGCAGTAATGAATCCCGCATGTACAGAGCGGATCTCGCTGGTGGCCGCGCATCGACAATCGGTTGCCACGCGGTCAGCGGAGGCGATCGATCGCCGTCTGGAAGTTGTGGTCACCCATGTCGAAACGCGGTGAACGGTAACCGTTCTCGCGTATATGGTCGAGGAAATCCGCTGGTAGGGCCAGCGCTTGCGCGGCGTAGTACTCGATGAAGTCGGTGCGCCAGAGCCACTCGCCGTCCGAATGCAGGGAGGCGCCGCCGGGGATCCAGGCGTCGTCGGCGAAGAGGTCGGGTACGGCCGACATCACATCGAACACGCCGGGCGCGGCACGCAGGTAGGCGAGCACCCGTTCGTGATCGGCGGGCGGTGCAGGCAGCAGCGCGTCGTGGATGGACGGTAGGTCCTCGCGTTCGCCGCCGTACATCTCGCGGTACATGCCGAGTGGTTTCAGGTCGAAGACGTCGCCGGGAGCACCTGCCACCAGCCGATGTTCGATCAGCACGCCGTTGTCGTCCCAGCGCTTGCGCACGCGCAGATAACCGGGGCGGGCATACACGTCGAGGGTGGCCAGGGTGCCGTCGCGGCGCCACTCCCGCCACTCGCCGACGGCGAGCCCACGCTGCATGATGCCGTCCGAGGCCTGCGCTCCGTTGTCGTACCAGGCCTGGCTCGGGCCGTCGTCATAGCCGTCGACGAATGCCCAGCTGCCGACGATCGTGCCGTTGGGATGGGTCTCGACCGCTCGGCCGGTGTACGGGACGCCGCGGTAGCGGGTGAGGCCTTCGCCGGCGCTCAGTTCGAACTCCGGATCGTCGATGTCGATCGCCGGGTTCTCGGTCATGCGTCGGTGTCCTTTCCGGTCGCGCCTGCCATGGTGAGCTCGAAGAAGGCGCCGTCGATGTCGAAACGCCCGTCGTCACCGAACACTTCGGTCAGCGTGGCGCGGGTGACCTCGCCCGCCTCGGCCGCCGCCACCAGCGCGGTCACGGCGGCGAGCCGGTCATCGGTCGCGCCGATCACGTCGGCGACCACCTCGGTCACCGTCGCCGTGGTCCAGATGCCGGGTACGGCCGGGGCCAGCTCGTCCGAGGCGGGTGAGTCGCCGCGATGCCACGCGCCGTCGTCCCACCAGTAGCAGAACGACAGCAACCCGTCGGCCGCACGACCGTTGAGCACCGGGTCGGCGACCCAGACGGGCGCGCCCGCGTAGAGGTCGGGCATCGGGGCGCCGTCCTGGTAGGACTCGCGCAATCGTTGCGCGTTCCAGACACCGCCCGAGAGCACCGCGCGCCCGCCTGGCAACAGGAACAAGCTCGCGCCGCTATGCTGTGCGCCCTCGAACAGGCAGACCCCCGGCGCGATTCGCGGGCCCATCGGCGAGCCCACCGCGACGAACGCCGCCGCGAGCACCGCCCAGCGGCGGGCGATCAGCGGGAAGGCGGGAAAATCCTGACCCGGCTCGGAGCGGACCGGGTCCCGGCCGAGAATGCGGTCACGCAGGTCCTGTTCGGCGGCCTGCCGGGGCGTGCGTACCTGGCGGTCGCCGTGCCCGATGTAGGCGGCCAGCCAGACCGGCAGCGACGCTCGCGGGTAGATCTCCAGGTCGCTGCGGTAGGCCGCGGGCGCGAAGAGCTGGCCTTCGGGGAACGGGTCGGCGCCGTAGTCGTAGTCGACCTCCATCTGGCCGTCATCGGTGAGCTCGAGCAGGTATCGCCACCACGGCTCGCCGTCGCGGCGCGCCGACAGGCTGCGATGATCCCGGATCAGCGCGAGTACGGCCTCGGCCGGGAAGACCCGCAGGGTGCGGCCCTGCTCGTCGGCGAAGACCACCACCGCCGACTCGGCGGTGACCGTCATCGCGAAGGACGCCGTCAGCCGCCACCAGCCGGGCGGGCCGAGTTCGACCAGTTCCAGGCCGATCCGGTAGCTCAGCGCCGACATCCGCGCCGCCACGTCCTCGGCCGGATCGAGTGCGAATCCGACGTCCGGATCGACGTCCGTGTTCTCAGCCATGCCTCTCCCGGAACCGACGCTCGAAGTCGTCGATGAATATCGATGGCGCCACCGCTGACGAGGACCGTTCCAGCACACCGTCATCGGCAACGTAGTAGATCGCCCTGCCGATCGCGATCTCCCCCGGTTCGACCGGAACGTAGACCATCCAGCCCACCGGCAACCGGTCGGCGTGCAGCCGCGCGACCGGGTAGGTGGCCGGGTCGACGGCCGCGTCGGTCAGGTGCTTGCGGACCCTGGCGATGGCTTCCCGGCGCGGGATCGGCGCCGACGATTCGGATGTCGCCACACCGGCGACGAAGAGCTGGAACAGGGCGCCATCGATGTCGAAAAAGCCTTCGTCGCCGAAGAGCTCGACCAGCGTGCCGCGGGTGGCGACACCGGCTTCGGCCGAGTCGACGAGGGTCGCGGCTGTCGTGCGCAGCAGTTCGTCCGGCTCGTCATCGATGAGCTGGGCGACCGCGTCGGCGGTGGCTTGCGCGGACCAGATCTCCGGCAGTGCGGGGGTGATCGCGTCCGGCGTCGGCGACTCACCCTGGTACCAGGTGCCGTCGATCCACCAGTAGCAGAAGGACAGCAGGCCACCCGCCGCACGACGATCGAGTGTCGGTGTGGCCACCCAGGCAGGGGCGCCCGTGTACAGCCCTGGCAGTGGGGCTTTTCCGTGGTAGGCCGCGGTGAGCGGGAGCGCGTTCCAGACGCCGCCGGACAGGACCGCTCGATCGCCGGCGAGCAGTGCGAGGGAGCTGCCGTGTCGCTCGCCGGTGTCGAAGCGGGCGATCGAGGGGAGAAATCGTGGGCCCCAGTCCGATTCGACCGCTACGGCGGTGGCGGCAAGCACGGCCCATCTCGCCACGAGCAGTGGCAACGGTGGGAGTCCGGTTACCGGGATCGAGGGCGGGCCCGCCGCGCGATCGGCGCGGGCGGCGGTGGCTGCCGTCGCCGGATCGCGCAGTTGACGGTCGGCGTGGTTGAGGTAGGCCGCCAGCCAGAAGGGCAGGTCGGCGCGGGGGAACGCGTCGAGGTCAGCCTGGTAGGCCATCGGCGGGAACAGGTGATCGGCGGGGAAGGGCTCGTCGCCGTAGTCGTAGTCGACCTGGATGCGGCCCTCCGGTGTCAGGCCGAGCAGCAGCCGCCACCATGGTCCGTCGCCGAGTTCAGCCGAGAGCAGCCGGTGGGCGCGGACCAACTCGAGTACCTCGGCGGACGGGCGCAGTCGCGTCACCCGCTGCGCTTCGTCGGAGTACACCGCGAGGACGATCTCGGCGGCGACCGTCATGGTGAAGACCGCGTCCAGTCTGTGCCAGCCCGCGGGTCCCTGGCTCGCCAGGGCGCGGGCGGCGCGGTGCAGCAGGTCTCGGGTTTCCTCGGCGATGTCCCGGACTGGCGGTTCGGGGGTCAGGCTGAAGCTGACGTCTACCTCGTCCTCTGGGGATTCGGACGGCGGTACCGGGTCTGCCGCGTCGTCGGTCTCACCCGGCTGTCCGACCCTCGGCGCGTCCGAGGTGGGCTGGTCGGCAGGCGTATCGACGGTGGGCGGCTGGTCGGTCTCGTCGGTGGGGCTGGTCACTTCGCGCAATCTCCTGGCGAGTATTCAGTCTCGCGGTAGGCCGAGCAGGGGCAGATCCAACGGGCGATTGCCGGACGACTCGTCCCACGCGTCATAGGACAACGCCGCGGGCTCGGCGATGCCGAAGCCGGTACGCAACCCCTCGACGACCATCTCGGCCACACTCCGGTACTGCGCGGGAGTGGCCGGCCACGGGGTATCGATCCACCAGTTGCCGACCGCACCGTCCGCGGGCGGTGACCAGCCCGCCTCGGTGATCGCCTGGATACCCGCGGCACCGGCGCGCGACGGCTCGTCGAGCGCCGCTTCACACACCAGTTCCGCGTGCAAGAGATCGTCGAGCTGCCGGAACTGCGCGTATCGCGGGGACCGCGTGCGGGTTTCGTGGACGATGACGACCGAACCCGCGCTCAGCACCGCGAGTTGCCCGGCCAGACCATCGGTGAAGGCCGACCACCCGGTCACTGCTGTGCCTGCTTCTCGACCTCGATACTGCGGTCGTCCATGGCCAGCCGGGCATTGGTCACCAGGTAGAGCACCACCGAGACCGGCGACTGCGCGAGGACCACGGTAGCCGCCGGGCCTGCCCAGCGAATCTGCGGCCACTCGCCGGGGATTCGCGCGGTCGGTGCGCCGAGCACGTCGGTCAGTACCCCGGCCAGCTCGGCGAACGCCGTGCGAATTCGCTCCGTGCCCGCCGTGTTCTCCTCGACGAAATCGGTCAGCCGCGTCTCGACGCGCACGGCCTTGCCGTCCTCACCGTGCACCTTGCCGCTGCCGACGCCGAGGCCGGTGTCGAGCATGACCCAGTTCGGTCTGCTCACCACCACACGCCACCCGAACCGCGCCGCGAGCTCGGCGGCATCGGCCAGATTCCACGACCAGTCGAGGTCGCGCAGCCCGGTCGCCAGGTCTGTCAGCTCGGTGGCCGACGGTATGCGCCATTCGGTCACTGCTTCGCCTTCCGGTCGAGCTCTTCGCTCAGGCGGGCCAGCGCTTCCCTGCGCGCCCGCCTGTGCGAACCATCGAGTTGGGCGGCGAATTCGGCGCGCGCCGCGGTCACCAGTTCCGCGGGCACCTCGGGGTAGGCACGCGCGATCGCCCACAGGGCCAGCTCGGTCTCGTTGTCCAGACCGGTGTCGGTGCGAAGCCCGCCGCCCCCGCACACGGAGGCGACCATCTCCTCGAAATTGGCGCGAATCTCGTCCTCGGCCGGATGGTCCGTGCGCATGCTGCCTCCTCGTTGTCGTCTCGGGCGTGGTTATCGGGCAAAGATCCCGGCGCGCTCAGCCGGATCGGCCAGCACCTGCTTGACATGTGCGCCGAGATCCATCTCCCGCGGTAGCGATCGATAGAACAGCTCGCAGACCAGGCCACCGCCGACAGTCACCGCGAACCGCGTGTGCCGCGGATCGACCGGCCCGTGCTCGATATCGACCGGACCATCGAGGTCGATCATACGATCGCCGACCCGCAGCGCGAGCCCCGCGCGTTCCCGGTAGAAGACCACCGGAACACCGCCGACATCACCGTAGACACCACCCAGCCCATCGGCACCCGGTGCGGCAGCCCGCAGCGCTCCGGTCACCGGGTCGAATTCGGCGCGCACACCGTAACCGACGAACGGCCGCACGGAGATAGCCCCGTTCTGCCCCGATTGCGCCGCCGAGGAATACCCGTTCCCCGTGGCACGATCACCCCACCCCGAACGCCGGGCTTCCTGCCCACCGGCCCCCGGCGGCGCCATCGGTGCCATCGGCGCGTACGGCATCGCCGCA
The DNA here is from genome assembly GCF_053608285.1 of Nocardia sp. NPDC055053. Taxonomy (NCBI): domain Bacteria; kingdom Bacillati; phylum Actinomycetota; class Actinomycetes; order Mycobacteriales; family Nocardiaceae; genus Nocardia; species Nocardia sp. NPDC055053. Next base: position 124,822 of record NZ_JBSGVD010000011.1, read on the forward strand.
CCGGAATCCGGCGCACCGGAACCCAACCCGTTCACCGAAACAGGCACACCTGTCGGCGGCGTCGGCGCATCCGGAATCGCTACCGGTGGCGTAGGCAGTGGGCGCGGCGCGAGCGTGGTTGGTTCCGACGGTTCCGCCGGCGAACCCGGAGATGCCGACGCCCATTCCCCAGGCCCCGCCGCAGCGGGGGTACGCGGTTGCTCCGATGGCACCGGCCAGGTCGAGGTCGGCGGCGTAGGCGACGACCACCGAGGACCCGGCGACTGCTCCGCCGGATTCTGCGCGGGCGAGGACGGCGAAGGCGTCGACCACGGCGAAGTGTCGGCAGCATTCGGCGCCGAACCGGCAGACGACGACTCGGCGGGCAGCGTCACCCTGGATTCCGGTGACGCCGACGCCTGCCACGGTGGAGTGGCCACCGGCGACGCAGGGCCATGAGGCGTCGCCCCATGCTCCGACGGCCACGGCCGCGACGGCTCCGCTGGATTCGGTGTTCGCCAAGGCTCCGGCATCGGCTCGACAGGAACCGGCCACTGCCCTGACTGCGACGGTGTAGCCCACGGCGGGTTGGGCACCGGCGATGCCGGGTCGCTAGGCATCGGCGCAGGAACCGAGGGCGTCGGGTCCGTGGGCACGGGCGTAGGCCACGACGGTGTCGGCGGATTCCCAGGTTCCGGCGACGCCGACGGCGGAGTGGGTGTCGACGGATCCGCCGGACCGGGCGTAGGCCACTGCGGCGTTCGCGGATTCTCCGATTCCGGCAACGGCCACGGCGGAGTAGGAGGTGTCTGCGACGGATCTGTCGGACCAGGCGTAGGCCACGGTGGTGTGGGCACCGGCCACGGCCACGGCGGAGTTGGAGTCGGCGGATCCGTGGGGTTCGGCGGCGTCGGCTTCGACGGGCCAGGAGGAATCGGCGACGGGTCCGTGGGACCAGGCGTAGGCCACGGCGGTGTCGGCACCGGCCACGGCTGTGGAGGAGTCGGTGGCACCGGAGGCGTCGGTATCGGCGGCGTCGGTATCGGCAGCGTCGGCACCGGCAGCGTCGGCACCGGCAGCGTCGGGGTAGGCGGCACCGGCGGAGTCGGAGTCGGAGTCGGCGGCACCGGCGGCGTCGGGGTAGGCGGCACCGGCGGCGTCGGGGTAGGCGGCACCGGCGGAGTCGGAGTCGGCGGCACCGGCGGCGTCGGGGTAGGCGGCACCGGCGGCGTCGGAGTCGGAGTCGGCGGCACGGGAGGCGTGGGTGTAGGTGGCACCGGTGTGGGTGTAGGTGGCACCGGCGGAGTTGGAGTCGGCGGTTTTGGTGGTGTGGGTGGGGTCGGGGGCTGCGGCGGGACCGGGGGTTGCGGCTGGACGGGAGGTTGCGGGTCGACGGGGTTCAGGTCCAAGTTCGGCCAGGGGGTTGGCTTGTAGTGGAACAGGTCTGGGAATTCGGGGTCGAATTCCCTTGGGGGGTGCGGGATGTGTGAGCGGAAGGTGGGGGTCGAGGGACGCGGGGTGGCGTTGTCTTCGTCGGGGGTCGCGGAGTGCGGCGGAGCCGGGTTGCCGTTGTCAGCGGACGGCGCAGGAGATTCCGGTTCGTCGGGGTCGGAGGTCGTCGGTGGCACGGACGTGCCGTCGTCGCCGGACGGGTCAGGAAGTTCCGAATCGTCGGGGTCGGAAGTTGCGGCGGTCCGCGGGACAGTCGCGCCGTCACCGGTCGACGGGGCAGCTGATTCCGGGCCTTCAGGGGTAGAGGTTGCGGAGCGCGGTGGGACAGCGGTGCCGTCGTCGAAAGCTGCGAGCGCTTCCTCCCGGGCCTGCTCGAGGTTCCGCACCGCCGCCACGTATTCGGCGTGCGCCTCGATATCCCCATCGATCTGGTCCAGATCATCGGCAATCCGATCGTGCTCGGCCGCAGACTTCTCCTCGGCGTCGGTGAACGCCTTGTCGAGCGCCGCCGACTCGCGGTCCAGCGCGGCGTCGATCTGGGCCAGCGGATCCGGCACCTGGTTGTCCGGCTTGCGGCTCGGCTGCGTTTCGTCGGGCACCTCGCCGGGAGGACGCTGGTTTCCACCGGTGGCAGACGGGCCGGTCGAGCCGTTGGGATCACCGTCGGGACCCGAATCAGGATCTCGCGGAGTCGGGTCGGGAGCGCCCGGCAGCCGGCCGGGGCCGGCCGTGGGCACCGGTTCGGCGCGCATGGCGGAGTCGAGTTCGGCGAGGAGGCGTTCGAGGGTGTCGATCTGGTCGGCGCGCAGGCGGATCTCGCCGCGCAGGGCGGCGAGTTCGGCGACCAGCTGCTCGGGGGTCAGACCCTCGTGTCGTTCGATCCGGCCGTCGCGGTAGGCCTCGTAGACCTTGCGGAAGGTGGCGTCGTCGGCGTCGGTGATGTCGACGCCGACGATTCTGGCCCAGTCCCGGCTCGCGGTCGGGCGGTGCGACGGATCGCTCGGCAGTGGGCCGCTGTCAGGCCGGGCCGCGGCCTCGGCCACCACCCGGGCGAAATCGGTGTCGTCCCGGCCGCGCATGGCGGCGGCGACCACGTCACGCAGGCTGTAGACCGCTTCGGGGTCGTGCATGGGCAGCCTGCCGTCGACGACGCGGGGGTCGGCGGATTCGTCGCCGCGCGGGGTCTCCGAATACACGTCGACCCGGTGCAGCGCGGTCGCGTACTCGGTGAGGGCCTCGCGCAGCAGCGCGTGCTGCCCGTCGCGCTCCAGCATCCGGAACAGCTTGCGCAGCTTCTTGGCCGAGAGCCCGCTCTTGCTCACCGCGTAGACGCGCTTGCCGTCGGGCGCGTCGACATAACCAGGTGGCAGCAGCGCCATGATCCGTGGATCCAGGTTCACGCGGGCGACGAACCGTTTCGGCACCAGCCTGCGCGCGGTGTCCTCGGAGACCAGCCGCATGGCCAGCTGGTCGCGGGCGGCGTCGACCGCGGCGGGGTCGATCTCACGCAACTGCTTGGCGTAGGCGACGAGGTCGGCGATCTGCTGCGTGCGCAGCGCCCGCGCCGTCGATGTGTCGGAGAGGGCGGCGGCCAGCGTGTCCGGGGTGAGCTCGGCCTGGCCGAGGCCGAGCCGGGTGGCGAGGTGACTGCGCGCGTCACCGATGTCGTGGAAGGACTGGATGTCGTTGGCGGAGCGGGTGAAATCACTCAGTGCCTCGATCTGGGTGGCGCGCACCGCGTTGTCGAGGCGCAGATCCGGGATCAGCTCGGCGAGCTGAGACGGGTTCAGGGCAGGCGGGTTCAGGCCGAGGTCGCGCACGGTCCGCACCAGATCGGTCAGCACGGCGGCCGGCGAGCGCGGTGGGGTGCCGGAATCGACAGGCGGGGTGGGAGCGACCTCGTCGGCGTTGAGCACCGCGCGCCACGGACCGTCGCCGTCGCGCAACAATGTGACGGCCAGTTCGCGGCCGTCCACCACCTCGCGCCGGTACCGCACCTCGGGTGTCTCGACCGGTTCGACCCGCACCTGACCCGACCAATCCGTCTGTGCCACACCATAGTTGACGACCAGCTCGCCCCGGGCCAGCTGCCCGGCCAGGTCAGGGTCGGACGCGAGCAGACCCGCGAGCACGTGATCGCGGGAGGACAACCCGTCGACGATGATCAACCGCTCCGGCCCGTTCGCGAACGGCACCCGCACCGCCTGATCACCGAGCCGGGCACCCACCGGCGCACTCTCGTCGCTGTCCGGGAAGAACAACCGCTCGGCCGCCGCGGCGAATTCGGCGACCCGCGCCGTGCGGGCGATGCTCTCGGCGCGCAGCCGCTCCAGCAGCGCGTCGGCGGCGGCCCTGGTGGCCACCTCGTCGATGCCGACATCGCGGCTGGCCGCCCACGTCGCCAGCTCGTCGCGAAGCTGATCACGCCGCAACGCGTGCTCGAAGAACTTGCGCAGGCCGTCGTCGCGGCCCAGCTCGTCCGCGTCGCCCCACTCCGGCAGCGGCTCGGCGCCGTTGCCGATCGGGACGGTGTTGAGCAGCCCCGGATCGTGGCCGAAGGCTCGCAGGAACTCGTCACGGAGCCGGCCGAGCGGGTTCTGGTCGTTGAAGCTGACCGAGCCGCCGATCGGCACCGGGCGGCCGGTCGGATCGGGATCGTCGTACCTGCCCGGCCGCCGTTCCCTGGTTCCCTCGAAGTCCTCGAAGTCCTCGAACTCGTCGTCACGACGACCGCCCGGCTCGTCGATCGCCGCCGGCTCCGCCCGCCCCGGCAGTCCGGCCGAATCCGGGTGTGCCCCGGGCAGATCGGTCCGGCTGTACGGCATCGTCTGCTCGTCGATGAACCGCTGGACCGCGGCGGCCAGGCCCTCGATCGAGCCGACCATCCGCATCGCACGGTACTGCTGTTCGTCGATGACCCGCTGCACGGTCGTGAGCGACTCGTCCGGGAGCTCGATGCCGAGCAGCCGTCGAGCGGCTTCGGTGAGCGTCTCCCCTTCGGGCCGCGGCCCGGCGGGTTCGGGCAGCTGTGCCGTGGCAGGCGGTTCGTCGGCGAGCCGATCCGCGTCGTCGCGCGAGATCAGGTCGTGCTCGAGCAGCGCGTCGATGATCCGGTCCCGCTGTCCGCCATCGGCATTGACGAAGGCGAGCAACAGTGCCTCGCGTGCCTCGCCGGGTGTGGTGCGGGCGACCTCGAGATCTCCGGTGACCTGGGTCCGGACATCGTCGGCGTTCACATCGGAGTACCAGGGCTGATACTCCGCGCCGTCCGGCAGACGCATCGGCAGGTGTTCGCCCGCCGAGTCGCGCATCCGGGCGGAGAGCCTGCCCAGGATCGGGATCTTCTCGCGGTTGGCGATCCAGATCGGCAGCTGCTGGGCGATCCGCAGGAACGTGGGATCCGGCCCGCCCGCTTCCGGCGGAGCCTGGATGACCGGCGTATCCGGCGATGACGGCGGCGTTGGGTTGACCGGAGCGGCGGGCGGAACGCCGGACGACGCGACGAGATCGGCGATGCCACTGATGCCGTCGGCGATCGCGGCCTGGCCCTTGCTGTCACCGACGGGCGAGCCGGACGGGTACTTGATCTGCTCCACGTGCTGGGGCCACGACTCGCGGACGAACTGCCATTCCCGGCGCAGCCGTGAGGTCGGCGCGGCGTCGGTCAGCGACGCGTTCTCGCCGACGACTTCCCAGCGGTCCTCGCCGTCCGGGCGCACGTTCAACGGCACCTGTTCGCCGTCGACATCGATGGTCACCCGCGGTGGGTGACCGACGGCGGTCGGCTCGATCGGGGCGTCCGGGTCGGTCTCGTCCGGCGACCGCGCGGGCTTCTTCGCACCGTCCTCCGGGTCGGACTCGCCACCGAGCCGGTCGAACGACGCTTCGGCGAGATCGCGGCGCGCATCGGGGGCATCCCGGCGATCGTCGAAGTTGCCGTCGCGGTTCCGGTCGGCGTCGGACGTCGTCGGCCCGAGATCGGCGGCCGTGTCGAGTTCCGGATTCTCGCGGTACTTCATCAGCAGGTCGTGCAGGGTGCGCACGGGTGTGCTCACACCGTCGGTGCCCAGCATGACCGTCTGGGCGAACGCCTCCGCCAGTGCTTCGCCGGGATCGAGCATGCCCTCGTCGAGGCTGTACTCGCTGAGCTGATCCAGCCAGTCGCCGTAACTCCGGTCGGGATCGAGCCTGCTGGCCCTGAGCAACTGCGCCTCGGCGACCACGCGGGCTTTGAACTTGCCGGTGGCGTCGAGCACATGACCGAATTCGTGCACCGCGACGTAGTACACCGGCCGCGTCAGCGCGACCGGATAGAAGTGTCCGCCGTCGGCCGCATCCCGAATGTGCCCGCGCAACGCGTCGGCACTGGTCGCGTGGTCGTAGTTGAGGGTGACTTCGCTGCGCCAGCCGCCGGTGTCGAGCGGGCGGCTCTCGGTGCGTCCGAGCACGGTCCACGGCAGCGACTTGATCGAGACCGTGCGCAGGTCGACATCGGGGTGCAGGGTGGCCATATCCACCAGGCCCCTGGCGAATTCCTGCACGACCACCCAATTGAGGCCGGGCAGGTCGAACCCGAGCATCTCCATGTCGGGGTAGTCGAGGATCCGGGCGAGTTCGTCGCGCAAGCGGGCGCCGACCTGGTCCGGGCTCAGCCCCGACCATTCGTCGTCACCGGGTACGCCGAGCAGCCGCGCCTCCTGCGCGTCGAGGCTGTCGATCTCGTCCGGCGGCCGCAGCTGGAATCCGTCGCCCATCCGGTCGAAACCCGGCTCCGTTTCGCTCGACGCCATCCGGTCGACGACGGGTCCGGCGGGGTCCGGAGACGAGCCGAACGGCAGCCGATCGATGAACCGCCCGAAGCGTCCACGCGGCTGACTCCGGTCGTTCAGGTCCGCCGCCGGGTTCTCGAGCATCCGCGTGATCCGGTTGACCAGCTGCACCGGATCACCGTCGGTGAGCCCCTGGAACCGGGTCGCCAGGACGTCGGAGAGCGAGGCGTCGCCGCGCGGCGCGGGTACTCGCCACCGGCCGTGACCGTCGGGCTCGAGGTAGGCGTCGACCCGGATCGGGCCGAGCGTGAACGATTGCCGCCGGAAGTGCGGCGGGTACTCCCCCGCCGCGGGCAGCAGCGGAATCCGGCGGGTGGCAAGGCGATGCGCGACTTCCGCCGGGTGCGGCGCCGCGGGCAGCGGGCCGTCGGGCGAGGCCGCGGCACGAAGGCCGGGGTAGTACAGGTCGCCACGGAAGCGCACGACCGCGTCGCGATTCTCCGGCAGCTCCGACCGCCGCCTGCGCTCGGTCTGCTCGGGGCTGTCGATGTAGTGCGGTCCCAGTTGCTCGAGCCAGTCGCCGAAGCCCAGGTTCGTCGAACCTTCCTGGCGGTAGCGCAGGTAGTGGTCGAGCATCTGGGCGAGACCTTCGTCGCCCTCGGGACGACGGAGTGCGCCGAGGGCATCGGCTTCGCTGATGTAGCGCAGCACCGGATCCCCACCGGGTCCCGGCTCCGGAACCGCGAACTGCACGCTGTGTTCGAGGATGTTCCACACCGCGGTCGAGTACTCGGGCCGCGTCGCCGCCAGCTCGTGCAGTGCGTCGAGATGTCCCCCTGGCTCGGCGACGACGTGCAGGCTGCGCCAGCTGAACAAGCCTTGCTGCCGGAATTCGGCGATAGTGGGGGTGAGCCGGACACCGTCGGGATCCAGTTCCATGTCCCTGGTCAGCGCCCGATCGGCGAAGTCTCTGGTGATCCTCTCGTCGGGGGCGACCGGCACCTCCACCCGATCCGCGACCTCGGGCCTGCCCCAGTACGCGGTCGCGCTGTCCCCGCCTGCCCGTGCCACATCGAGGACGATCTCGGCGTGCTCGGGCCCGACGCGATTCAGGTAGCGCCGCACCGCGTCTCGACCCGCCTCGGCCGCGACCCGCTCGGGCGGCGGCGCGTCGGCGTTGCGCTGCCGGGCGCGTTCGGCTTTGGTGTCGGCCTTGTCGTAGGCGTCGGCGTACGCGCGTTCGGCCGGGCTGACCGGTACGTAGTCGCCCATGTCCCGCATCGCGCGCAGGGTCTCGATCTCGAGTGCGAGATACGGTGCGCGCGCGTCCTTGCGGCCGGTCGCCTGCGGCGCACGATCGGATCCGGCGACCGGTGGCGTAATACCGCGGGCACGATCCCAGTCGGCGCCGAAGTGATCGCGATAGCCGCGCCCGTCCACACGCGGTCCGATATCGCTGAGGGCGGCGCGCACCGCACGAACGCCCGCCCGGTGCGCGGCCGCCTGGAACAGTTCGTCGGAGGTGACGGTGCCGAGCTTCTCGTAGGCCTTCTTCGCCGTCGCCAACGCGCTGTCGTACGCCTCGTCATAGGCGCGCCGCAGCGGTGTTCGGTCACCGACGCCGATGATCTCGCTGCGCTCGGCGTCGTAGCGGAACGACAGCGCGAACGCGTCGGCCACACGATCGGCCATCCGGTCGGCGTATTCGTCCCGGCTGAGGGTGAATCGCTCGGGCAACCCGTCGACGTCGGCCATGAGGTCGGCCATCCGCGCGGCGAACACCAGGTCTTCGGCCTGCCGCCGCCGCGGCGCGTCGCGATGGAGTACCACGGTGTTGGTGACCGGGTCATAGCTCGGAGCCGTCCCCGGGTCGTCGGAAGTCGCGGGTATCCACCGGAATTCGGGCTCGACGGTCAAGCGGACCGACACGCCACGCCCGGCGAGTTGCTCGACCGTCCACCGGCCCATGCGGTCCAGCGGTGTCCCGCGCCGCCAGCCGTCGAGCAGCTTGACCGGTTCCACGTAGAGCCGGTTCACGTGGTCGACCAGCGCCGCGTGATCGACGCCGGCTCTGGCCAGCGCCTCCCTGGTGAGCACCGGATCGGCCGACCATGCCGCCGGCACGACGTCGGTGCGAGCGTCATGGAGCTCACCGGTAGCCCGGAACACGTGCAGCACACCGGATTCGTCGCCGTGCACACGGATATCGGCCTGCACGTCGTCGTGCTGTGCGAGGTCACGCCGGACGGTGTCGGTGATCTCGTCGACGACGCGGGCCCGATCCACCGTCGCCCTGGTGTGCTGCGCGGTGAGGTCGTTGAGCAGGAGCGCGTTGTCCATGCCGTGCCAGATGTCGATGTCCATCGCGCGGCGCAGCAGGGTGTCGCTGATCTCGCGACGGGTGGCCGGCAACTCGTCGGCGGGCAGGTTGAAGGCGCGAACCAGGCGATCGCGGACCCGATCCCACTCGGCTTCGACCCGCATCAGGGTGCGCGACACGGCGGCCTGATCACGGATCAGCCGGTCCAGTTCGCGGGCCGTGTCGCGGTCGGACGGTACGTATTCGTCGAGGCCGTCGCGCGGTACGGGGTTCCTGGCCGCGTCCCATTCGGCGGCGGCCTCGTCGCGACGGCTGAAACCATCAGGGGTGTCGAACAATTCGTGCTCGAGCAGCCGGGCGACGCCTGCTGCCCTGCCGATGTCACGCGACTGCTCCGGGCTGCGCGTCGGGTCCTGGCCGACGGCGGCGTCGTAGGCCGCGAGGTAGGCCGCGTCCAGGGTCCTGCGCACCGCGGTGTCCACCGGATCACGGGTGCCGCTGAGCGGATCGTAACCGGCCGCGCCGACCTCACGGTGGAATTCGGCCTGCCTGCCGAGCGCTTCGGCCTCGGCGCGCACCCGGGCGGCGATGTGATCGTCGCGGTCCAGCGCCCGGATCTGCGACGGCATCGTCTCGACCCGGCCGCCGCGCACCGCGTCGGCGAGTGCGGCGGCGCGCACGACAGCGTCGGCCTGGGCGACGCGGTCGTGGCCGTCGGCGCCGACGAACACCTCCATCGTGCGCCCGTCGAACGAGGTGGGCCCGGTGTCGTCGAAACGCAGACCCGCGTCGACGGAATCCAGGACAGCCAGCGATTCGCCGCCGACCTCGGTGCGCGAGAGCAGATCTCGCACCTCCGCCGTCGCCGGGTCGATCGGCGTGAGCAGCCAGCCGTAGGGCTGCCCGTCACGCGGCAACGGAACCTCGTCGCTCCGATCCCCGAGATGGATGAGATCGTCGTCCCCGCCCATCGTGTCGAATCCGGCGATGGGCAGCGGGACATCGGCGAGCAGGTTGACGCCGTCACGCTCGAGCAGCAACTCGGTCACCGTGACCTCGCCGCGCGCAGACGCGTGCACCAGATGGTACTCGACCTTCAACGTGCCGTCGCGCTGCGCCTCGCGCAGCTCGCGCACCGCCTCGATCAGTGCCCGGCCCGCCTCGCTGTCCGGGTCAAGACCCCGCGCCGCCATCTCGGCGGGCGTCTCGTTGAGGATCACCCGCAGATTGCGGTCCATCGCCAGGGTGCGCCGCAGGTACTCCGGCGAACCCTGTTCCGCCCGCGCCTTCTTCGATCCACCCAGCGTCGACCCGACACCCTTGGCCTCGACGACGACCAGCGTCGGCGGCTGACCGTCGACAGCGCGCACCATCGAGGCGATGTCGACCGTCCCGGCACCGTCGAACGCGCCGACATACGGTGACAGCAGGACGGCACTCGGCCGGAGCTGCGGATCGAGCGCGAACGCCCGGCCCGCCAGCTCGCCGAGTTGTTTGGACGCCTCGACCAGCTTCGGACCGAGGTCGTTGTACTTGGTCGCCGCCGCCTCGAGGTCGGCGAGCTTGATGAGCTTGTCGACCAGGTCCGCCTCGCTGAGCGTGGGATCGGCTTCGACCCTGGCCTGCTGCCGCTGGATCTCGGGACCGAGGCGCTCGGCCGCCAGATCGGCGATGCGCTCGATATCGAAATCGCCCATGAGGCGTTTGACAGTGTCACCGATCGGATCCCGTTCGGCTTGCAGCGCCAGCCGGAGGGTGGAGGCGTCGCGCAGTTGCCGCGCGAGGTCGGGATCGATGACCGTGTACTCGGCCGAGTCACCCTTCTGCACGTGGAACTCGTACTCCGAGGCACTGAGATGATCGCGCAGGAACCAGTGGGTGTCGGCGTCGTGGTAGCCGAAGCTCTTGTCGCGGTATGTGTTCGGGGCGTCGTCGACGTGATGCCAGGTGCCGTCGGGGTCACGGTAGCTGTCCGGTTGATCGCCGGGACGATGCAGCAGACCGTCCTGCCCGCGGAACATTCCGGCGGGCACCGGATCCTGGTTCGTGACGCGGGGCGGGGTCGGGTCGGCGCCCGTATCCGTCGAATCGTCGTCGCCCATCCGATCGAACGACGGTGTGGGAGCAGGCTCCCGCAATGCCTGGCCTGGCGCGGCCGGTGGACGCGACGGCGGAGTCTCTGCGGGCACACCGCCGGTGGCTTCCGGTCCGTCTTCCTCCGGTCCGTTCTCCTGGCGGTTGTGGTGCTGCGGCGGTTCGTACCGGATGTCCGCGCGCCATTCGGTGAGCGGCTCCCGGTTGCCGTCCCAGTGGTCGCCCGGCAGCCGCGACACCTGGTTCTGGATCTCCTCCCAGGTGAGGATGTCGAACCGCCGCTGGTTGGCAGTGACATCGTCGCCCGGCGAGCGTGCGACCAAATCCTGGAATTCGTCCCAGGTGCGGGTGAAGTCGTTGGCCTCGTAGCCGGCGCGCAGCCGCTGCGACCACTCCCAGGCATCGCTGATCAGCAACAGGTCGCCGGGCTTCGGCTCGCCGCGGATCAATCGGTCCCAGGCCTCGGCGACGTGCGCGAGCCGATCCAGGGGACGCCAGCGGTGCTGACCGGAGTCCGGGTCGGTCATCAGCAACGAGTCCTGCATGAGCAGCCGCTTGATCTGCTGGACGTTCTCGGGTGTGAGCTCGGGCAGCCGCGAGGGCATCTGGTCGGCGATCGAATCGGCGATGATGTGCGGGTGGACACCCGAGTCCAGCCAGTCGAACACCTGCCGCACGCGCTCGCGGCGGGCATCGCCCTCCGTGTCGTCGCGGCTGAAACGGACGTCGGGGTCGGCGGTGAGCGCCTTGACCTGGTCGATCAGTCCTTGCCTTCGGGTGGCGGCATCGCCGTCGCCGGGCAGTTGCGCGGCGGCCTCGTCCAGTGCGCGCTTGACCGCGTCGACCATCTCCCGCGCCCGGGTGCGCTGGTCGTCGGCGCGCTGCTGACGCAGGGTGTCGGCGATCGCCGCGACGTCGCTGTCGTCGCGCAGGAACGTCTCGTACTGTTCGTCGGCCCAGCGCTGTACCCGCTCCCACTCGGCACGGCGCTCGGCCTGCGCGCTCCATGTCCGCACGGCATCGGCAGGATCGCGGCCGACGATGTCATCGGCGGCGGGCGGGTTGACGAACGGCTGCTGTTCGGCGGTGAACCGGTGGATGAGTCGCTTCGGTTTGAATCCCGGCTTGACCCGTTCGGGATTGTTCGGGTCCTGGAACAACGACCAGCCGGAGAACTTCAGCACTTCCAGCGTGATCCGCAGCAGCATCGACGCGGCCTCGGGAACCGGGTCGGCGTGACTGTCCATGCCGGGATTCAACGGCGAAAGACCGCCGGGGAGTTTCGGCAGGAACGCCTCGTTGATGCCCGGCTGCCCGGACGAACCGCTGATCGCGTCGACGACGGCCGCCTGCGTCGGTGAGACACCGACACTGCTCACGCCCTCCGGCAGTGGCCTGCCTTCGAAATGCTTGGGGGTGCGGTCGGAGCCACGATGGTTCTCCCACTGCGTGCGATCCGGATTGACGTCGTGCCACGTCCCGTCGCCGGAACGCCAGCGCGCGATGTCGAGGCGCACGTCACCGCCGAAGTTGTCGGAGATCGTGTAATCGACTGTCCTGCGCTGGAATTGCAGTCCGTTGTCCGGCACCGGGTCGACCTGGGAGTTGCCTTCGCGGTCGGCGGTGATCCGGCGGAACTCCACCGTCGCGTGGTCCCGGGTGAATGCCCTGACCACGGCATCGTTGGTGCTCAGCGCGTGCCGCAGGGCGTGCTCGTGATCGGAGAGCCCCTCCTCACGCGGGATGTAGCCGGGCTGATCGCGCGGACCGTAGACGACGATCCGCGGCGGCTGCCCGTCGATGATGCCGACGTGCCTGGTCTCCATCCGGCCGCCGCCTGCTTCGACATCGGTCCTGGCGGCGCCTGCCGCCCTGGCCATTTCGTCCTGGAGGCGGCCGATCCGGTTGTGCGCCTCGTTCACATCCCGGGCCGCGAGGGCGATGGCGTCGATCTCGGCGGTGCGGCCGCCGGGATGGTCGGTGCGCAGTCGATCGATCGTCGCGGCGAGGTTCTCCGGTGCGAGCGCGGCCTCGTCGATCACGCCGTCCTCGTCGATGAGCCCGAAACGCTCGGCCAGATCGTCACGCATGCCACGGCGCGGCTTGATCCGCAACAGCTCGTTGGCCCGCTGACGCGCCAGCCTGTCCAATTCGGCGGCGGCGTCGGCGCTGGGCGGCCTGCCGTCGAGAGCGCCGCTGACCTCCAGTTCCGCGATCTGCCGATCGAGAGCAGCGAGGTCGTCGCGCATATCGATGACACGGCGCGCGGCCTCTTCCAGCTTGGCCGCGATTTCCCGCCGGTGTGCCGCGTCGGCCTGCGACCGCCGCTGGTTGACCTGCCCGCCGGCCTCCTCGCCGATCGGCGCGACACTGGTCGGCTGCGAGGCTTCCTCGGAAGCCAAGCGCCGCATCGTATTCGCGAGGTCCGCGCGAGTACCGAGCGCCGCTTCCGCGTCGACGATCCCCATCAACCGGTTGATCCGGTCGTCACGCTTGGCGCGCCAGAACTCCATCTCCCGCGCCAACCGGTTGCGCTCTTCCATCATCCGGTCGTACTCGGCCTTGGCCCAGTCGTCGGCGGCCGCGAGATCGGGCCGCGGACCCTGTGCATCCGGATCCGGTTGCCCGGCATCGCCATCCGGATCCATCATCCAGCCGACGCGCGGGTCCGGGTTCGCCGGATCGGGCTGCGAGGCAGGCGGATCCATCATCCAACCCACACGCGGATCGGGGCCAGAAGGCTCCGGCGCGGCAGTCGGGCCATCGGTCATCCACCCGACCCGAGGGTCCGGCGTCGCCGGGTCAGGCTGCGAGACAGGCGGATCCATCATCCAACCCACACGCGGATCGGGGCCAGAAGGCTCCGGCGCGGCAGTCGGGCCATCGGTCATCCACCCGACCCGTGGATCCGGCGTCGACGGATCCGGCGTGACGGTGGGTCCTTCGGTCGCCGGACCGACAGGTGGGTCCGGTGTCGGCACCGGGGCTTCCGGGCGTCCGCCGGCGGAGGTCCACAGCAGGTCGGCGTCGGCTCTGTGCTGGCGGGTGTTCCAGTCGGCCTGCCAGGCGCGGCCGCGTGCGGAGTCGGCCGACTCGCCTTCGTGGGCGGTCGGGTCGGACTGGGCTATCGAATCGGCTAGTCCGTGCAGGAATTCGGCCCGGTTCGCTTCGATGTCGGCGCGCAGGTCGGCCAGTTCGGCGCGGATCCGGGCGGCTCGCTGGGCGGGGGTCTTGTCGTCGTCGCGGCCGGTGCGGTCCTCGGGCGGTGTGCGGCCCGAGTCGCCGTCATCGTCGGCGTCCGGTCCGACGGGTTCGTCCTCGCCCATCCGATCGAAACCATCGCGTCGATCCGGCCATGCCTGTCGCGGGGGTTCCGTGGCGCGCAGATGCGGGGTGTCCGGGTCGACGCCCGCGGCAGGCAGTTGACGCTGCACTTCGGCCAGGAAGTCCGCGTAGTTCCCGCCGTTGGCTTGTACCGCGTCCAGCGCCAGCTGGATCGCGGTCGCCCGCACGTAGCCGAAGCTCTTGCCCTTGTGGTGGGCGCCGACGCCGACGCCCTCCATCACCTGCTGCGTCATCGGCGGCGCGTCGAAGAGGAAGACGTCACCGGCCCGATCGCGGTAGTCGCTGAGCCATCGGGTCACTTGCTGCACGTCGTCGAGATCGCGCACGTAGACCACGATCGCGTCGGACCGTTCCGCCGTCGGCGACGTGATCTTCGCCGTGCGAACACCGGGGAAGGCATCGGGGCGGTCGATGATCTCGTGCACCAGATCGCGCATCAACGCGGGCGCGGCATCGATCCTGGGGTTCACGTACACCCGGTACCCGACCTCGATGCTGCCCGGGTCGCCCGTGCGCTGGAAGTGCACGAAGTGCCACGGAATCATCCCGAGCGCATCGCTTTGGCCAGGCTCCATCGGGAGGTTGCTGCCACCCTGCAGCATCGCCTTGCGGGCCTGCGACGGCGTGTCCACGATGTCGCCGACCGCGCGAATGTACCCGTCTGGATCGCTCGCGACATTGGGTTCCGCTGCCCCCGAGTAGAGGTCGTAGACATCCATGGGGTCGCGCACCGAGTCGCGGTTGGCCCAGACGTCGCGCAGGAGATTGTCGAGGCTCTCCCGCGACAGCGGCGGCGGCTCGATCCCCGCCTCCCGATACGACGCGTCCCGCAGCGCGAGCAGATCGTCGAACGACATCCCCGGCCGCTCGCGCCGCAATTCCGCGAGTGTGCGCGGCGGGCCCGCACCGTCTTGCTCAGGAAGCGGCCCGTTCTCGTCGGCCGCGGGCCCGAACGGCGCGTCCCGCTCCAGGTCGGGATTGCGGCCTGCCTCGTACGCCTGATCTGGATCGTAGAACCGCAGCGGCGGCTCCGCGATATCCGTGGAGTCGTCGCGCGCCAGCGGTTCCCATGCGCTGTGGTCACGCACGGCGCCCTGGATCGCGTCACGCACGGCGTCCGGCGAGGTTCTCGCGATGAGCTGGTCGACCGCGTCGGCGATGATCGCCCGCCGGGTCGCGGCGTCGGCCGGGGCGAGCCGGTCACCGAGTTCGCCGTCGAGCCGGGAGATAAGCCCGTCCACCTGGTTACGCAGGCTCGTCAGGTCACCGCTCGGATCGATCGCGCCCGGCTCGGCCAGCGTCCGGCGGATATGGTCGACGACGTCGCCCGCCCTATTCGCCTGGTCGGCGGCCGATATCGGACTGTGACGATCCGCGGCAAGCAGCAATCGCGGGTCGGCGGCCGGGGTCCGCGGGTCGCTGGGCGTAGCCGGCTGGTCTGGCGTGACCGGGGCCTGCGGCGCCGAATCACGGTCACCCCACGACTGTCGCGGGTCCGCGGCACGCGGTGGCACCGCATTGCCCTGGGAATCCATCAGAACCGCCGAGACGGTATGCAGATCACGCGGTGTCGGCATCGGATACGGATGACGCGTACCGGTGTTCGGGTCGAGGATCTCGACGCGATGCTGCCCGGTCGCGGGATCGAGACCGACAACCATGGCGTAGGGCTTGCCGCCGACGACGAGTCCCTGGCCGGGGCTCACGAACTGGTCGACGACGAAGGCGCGCGGGCCCGCACCACGGGCGATGTCGCGTGGGTCCGCGTCCCTGGCCATGTGCATCAGCTCGTCGACGATCCCCTGGTGCCGGGGCAGGCCGCCGCC
Source organism: Nocardia sp. NPDC055053 (assembly GCF_053608285.1). Classification (NCBI taxonomy): domain Bacteria; kingdom Bacillati; phylum Actinomycetota; class Actinomycetes; order Mycobacteriales; family Nocardiaceae; genus Nocardia; species Nocardia sp. NPDC055053. Next base: position 140,607 of record NZ_JBSGVD010000011.1, read on the forward strand.
GGGATCGGGGAAGTCGTGCAGCGGGCCACCGAGTGCTGCCTCCAGCTCGGCTCGTGACCTGCCCTGCTCACCCATCTGGTCGTTGTCGACGAGATCGCCGAAATCTCTCGGCGGCCGGGCGGAATCAGCCGAATTCGGCACACCGTCACTTGCGGCGATCCCGGCGGCGCCCTCGACCAGTCCGAACGTCTCCCATTTACCGCCGACCAGTTGCGCGGGCTGGTCGGGGAGGTTCGTCGTGCCGACTTCCAGGGTCGGTGCCTGCACCGGCGCGCCGAGCAGATCGGACAGTTGCTTTGCCCAGCTGCCGTCGGCACCGGCGTGGCAGGAGATCAGCCGGATGGGGGTACCGGGCACGTAGTCGGGATTATCCCGGATCGCCTGGACGATCACCGCCGGATCGACGCGGTCGCTGCGGCCAGGGATCGGATGTCCCGACCTGCTGCCGTGCACGATGACGTCGTGAGCGCCCTCGTTGCGAAGGTTGTTGCGGACATTGTGGGTACTGGTGTCGTTACCGATGGACGTGGCGGTCGGCGTGTAGACGACGCCCTGGCCGTTCGGCAGGAAGTAGCGGTAATCCGGTGTACTACGGTCTGTTCCGGCATCGGAGTCAGAACTCTGATCAGCGCGTCCGGTGTCGACGGTGCCGACCGGGCCCGGATCGTTGAGCGGGATACCCGCCCGCCGCCGCGGCCGGTGCGGCGGCGCGCCCTCACCCGTGGCGACCGGAAGAACCGGCGCCACAGCATCGTCGAGATTGCCCGCGGCCGGCTCGGCGCCACGAGATTCCCCGGCCTGGGCGACGTCGCGAGCGCTCGCCGCCTCGCTGTCGGCGTGCTCGGCGCGCACCGTCGGCTGACTGTCCGCACCGGCCCTGCCCGCATCCGCCAGACCCGCTCGGCTGCCACCAGCCGGAGCGGCGGCGGCATTGTCGGCCGTACCAGCACGTGACGATTCGGCCGAAGACTCATCGGGGGCATCGGATGTCGAGTCCCGCGCCGAGTCCGCGGTCGAATCCCGCGCCGAGTGCGCCGTCGAATCGGCGGCAGAGTCGGTGACACCGTCGCCGGACCGCAGCGCCGAGGATGTGTCCGCCCCCGCCTGTCGCAAGTCAGGAGTGACGCCGCGAGTGGGGCCGGAAGACGCTGGGGTGCCGCGTGTTTCGCCACCGACCGGGGCGTTCGTCGCGGGCGCGGGATTGGCGGCCGCCGGAGCCGCGTGCGCGACAACCGGCGCCGCACCGGCGACCGCCGCGTTGCTCGCGTCGCTGTCCGCGACGGCCGACACCGAAGCGCCGGTTTCCGCGCTCCCCCGGATACCGAGGTCGGCGCCCTGCAGCCCATCGGCACCGAGCGGAATCCCCGCCCGCTGGCCGCCATTCGCCTCGGTGCCCCGCGCCGACGCTGACTCCGACTCTCCATCAACGCGATTCGCTGCCGCCGGTTCCTCCGCGGATCGGCCGCCGTTATCCGCCTGCACCCCGTCGGCGCGCGAATCGTCGGCGCGCGAATCCTCGCCGGTGCGCTGGGCGCCCGCGGCATCGTCAGCCCGCCCGCCAGCGGCCGCGTCGTCACCCTCGGCAGTGGCCTGCTTGTTCCCGCCGTCACCGGCCTCGCCGCGTGCTCCGGCGCCGGAATCACCGCCCGCCCCACTGGCGGCGGCGGGCCGCATCGTCGACCCGTCGTTACCGCCGGAACCGAGCCCAGCGCCACTGGCTCGCGTCGACCCCTCGTTGCGGGAGTCGGTGGAACCGCTCTCGCCACCCCGCGTCCCGTCACCGGCGCGGGTGCTCTCGCCCTGCCCCGTCTCGTCGTCGGAACGGGTGCCCCGGCCTTCCCCCGCACCATCGTCGGTGCGAGTCGCCCCGCCATCCCCGGTGCCTTCCCCCGCGCCGTCGTCGGTCCGGGTGCCACGGCCCTCCCCGGCGCCATCGTCGGTCCGGGTACCCTCGCCCTCCCCGGCGCCGTCGCCTCCACCCTCACCGCCGTCGGGCCGGTTGATGCCGACGATGGCGTCGATCTGCTCGCCCAGACTCGGCGCGCTCATCGTGTCGACGCCCGGCGTGGTGATCCCCCGGTTCTTGAACGCGTGCGCGCCGGTGCCGCTCAAGCTGGACAGCAGGCCGTTGGACGCGCCCGCGGTGAACATCAGCGGGTCGTGATTCATGAGGCTGTTCGTCGCGTTGTCCCACGCTTTGTCGAGACCCTTGTCGTGCCAGTCGATTCCGAACTGCGTGCCGATCGCGGCCAGGTTGCCCACCTCGGCGCCCAGCAAACCGGCGGCGGGCCCGGTGATCGCGGCCTTGAGCCACCGGTTCATCTGATCCTTGATGACCTTGTCGCCCAACCAGCCGGCGAACGGCCCCGCCGCCGCGCCACCGGCGGCCGAACTGACCATGGTGACCAGCAGCTGCCGGTGATTGATCTCGTCGCGGTGGCCCTGACCGACCTGCCAGGCCTGCGTTCCGAGTTCCTGCAAGGTACCGAGGGTGAGGTCGATGGCCACGTGCCTGGCCAGGAACTTCAGGATCGTCTTGATGACCGCCTGCCGGGCGATACGCACGAGGGCCCGCGTCGCCGCCTGCCCGATGAGCCGGACCGCGATGCGGGTCAGCACGATCGCGGCGGCCTGCAACCCCGGTGACGCGGGCGTCGGCGGTATCCAGCACAGCGCGATCTCGGCCGCCAGCAGCGCCAGCGACGAGACGAACATGATCTTCGTGTACTCGATCTCGGTGCCTGCGTCGTAGGCCGACTTGCCGACCGCCTCGAAGTATTCGGCCAGCTTCTCCAGCGACTGATCCTTCTCCGACCCGTCGCCGCTGCGCATCGAGTCGAAGCCCTTGATCATCTCCTCGACGCCCTTGCCGACCGGATACGCGGTCAGCGATGCGGCTTTGGCCGCATCGATGTCGTCGAGGATCTCGCGCAGCTCGGCGGCCGCCTGCTTCCAGTCGCCGGCCAGCCCCCAGAGCTGGTCTTCTTCACCCGCGGGCCACTCCATGCCCGCGGGGTATTTCAGCCAGGCGAGCTCTGCGGGAAGTTCTGCCATGCGTGATTACTCGAGTCACCAGCTCGAGTCGGTCGCCGTACCCGGTCGATGCTGGTACTGCGGTTCGGCTGCCGATTCTTCCAGCCGCTCCGGCGCGTTCGGTGCAGCCAGCGAGGCCTCGACCGCTTCCGGAATCCGCAGGTCGGGCATGTCACCGACCAGATCGTCGAGCTTGGGGAGCCGGGCGTGGTTCTGCTGGATCGGCGACATCATCGCCGCGGTCTGCCGCGCGACCTCCGCGCAGGCCTGCTGCGCGGCTTCGGTCACCGCCCTGGCGATCTCGGGATAGGTGAGGTCGTCGATGTCGGTGCTGAACTTGGTCTCGATGACCTTGTAGTCCGCGTTCACCGACACGGTGACGCGCTTGCGAACCGTCGCGGTGGCAACGATTTTCGCGCGTTCCTGCTGCACCTGCGCGATGGCACGCATCTGCTCCTGCACACCATCGAGGATGTCGGCCAGCTGTGCCTTGGCGTGTTCGTTCGTCATGCTAGAGCGGGCTCCTGATCAGTGCATGCCGTCATAGTTGCCCTTTTCCATTTTCTCCAGGAGCTGGGCGCTCTCGATCTGCCCGGTGGAGAACGAGTTCATATTGTCCGCCATCGCGCGGGCGCTGGCTGTGGTGTTCGACTTGGAGGTCTTGTAACCGTTGTCGGCGTCACCGTTGTAGAAGTTGTTGCCGAAAGTGTCGTTGCCCCAGCAGGTACCCCGCGCGTTCGCCGCGGATTCGAGCCGGTTGAGCACCCCGTTGATCTGGTCGCGGACGGCACCGGTCTTGGCGGCCGCCCTGCGGAACAGCAGTGGCTCGTACTGGAACTTCTCCGCCATCGCGTTCTCCATTCCTCCAGGGTCGGTGCATCGACCACCACACAACTCGTTTGCCTGTGCAACAGAATGGCAGTGGTGGGCGAATCGCTCGTTACGACAACATGAATGGTGAGTATTCAACGGCGCCGTCGCGACACCGTCTCACGAAGGCCCGAGCTGCTCGGCGTAGTACGCGCGCACCGCTTCGAGCCGGTCACGGTCGAAACTGCCTGGTTCGGCACCGAACATCGCCTGTCCAGCGGCAGCGAAGAAGGCCGACGCGGGCACCGCCGACGCGGAGCCCGGGATGAACTTCAGCACTTCCTCGACGGCCGCCAGCCCCGTCGCGATGGCGTGCCGCGCCGTGCCGGATCGCGCGCTGTCGCCAGGACCGGCCTGGTCGGCGCAGATGCGCGAATAGTGCAGCCACTCACCGGGATCGAGCAGCTGCGAGGCGTCCGCACCGCCGAATCGCACCCGGCCCGCCGGCGGCGGCAGGATCTGCTCGGGCAGCCGGAACACGTATTCTCGCTGCGCGCCGCACGACTCGCACTGCCCCACATACCTACTGGCCGGCCCGTCGGCGGAGATGACCGAGCTCCGGAACTCGCATCGCCGCGCACCGCACGCTTCGCACGGACGCAGCCGGAGGAACAGGCGTGCCTCGGCATTGGTTCGTGCCAGCGGCAACGCCGTCGTCATGATTGGTCCTCTCCCGCTGATCCGTCGACGAGCTGTGGGTACATGGCCCGTTCGGCCGGGCGCAACCGCGCTACCTGCAGCTGTCCCGCGCCGCGGCAGATCGGGCAGACCCGCTGCTCGTGGCATTCCGGGCACAGTTGCCGCAGTCCCGCGTCATCGAGCACCCAGCCGTTGCCACCACACGCCGGGCACCAGCCGAGTCCGTCGCACTCGTAACAGAGCACGTGACCCGGCTCGACGGTGTCGGTGGTGTGGACCGGATCGGGCAGCTCTGGCGCGCGCGGTGTCCGCAGCGCGAGCATCGGGGTGACACCGGCATAGACGACGTCACCGGTCTCCGGCCACACCCGCACCTCGATCCGGAACCCGTCCCGGCTTCCGGTCACGACGATGCGCGACGCGACGGTGCCCGCGCGCCGATCCTCGACCACGTCGAAACCACCGGCCGCGAAAGCCTCGGAACTTCGGCGAACAGCATCCGCCGCGGATTCACCGGCAGCCAGGGTTTGGACGCGCAGGCTGTACCGATAGCGCAGCGGCTCGGTCCATTCGGCGACCTCGGGGATATCGGGCAGCGCGGAGTCCGGAATCACCACATCCGGCGTGACGCGCGCGGCAATGACCCGCACCTGCTCGAGCAGGTACCGACCGAGCCGACGCAGCTCCTGTTCGGCTCCGGGAACCTCAGCCATTCATCCTCCGACCACGCACCCTAGCACCGCAGACAGCGGTCCCCACCTCACTCGATGGTCGACTCCGCGCCGATCGCGGAGCCTTCGGCGTCGGCCTCGGCGTAGTCGATGGAGCAGTCGAGTCCGGCGGCGCGGCAGGCGTCCGCCAGCACGGCGAGCCGCTGCGCCGCCCTGGTCGGCTCCGCCTCGACGACGCCCTCGAGCAGATAGAAGGAGTCACCGGTGCCGGGGACGGTCGCCTCGTGGCAATACACCTCGATGGTGTCGTCGCGGTAGCTCGTCTCGTAGCCGGTCCGCCGCACGGTCATCGACAGCTGTGGTTGGGCGAGCCAGTCACGCACGAGCGCGATCATCACCTCGTGACTGGCCGTCTCGATGTCGCCGTGGAAGGTTGTGCGGGCCATGCACCGAGCATGCCATGCCCGCGCACTCCGTCGCAGCGGCCCGGTAGCCGCCTGTCGTTAAGATCCCGTTAGCGTTGGCATGGTTGAGAATTCATGTAATGATCGAGTGCGATACACCCCAGAAGAGCAGAGGTGCGGCATGACTGATCCGGTCGAGGTCTACATCAGCAATCTGCGCGGCACGGGTGGCGATCTCGATGGCCTCGCGACCAGGATCGACCAGATCCTCACCCGGGTGACCGCGGCCTCGCAGGCGCACTGGGGGCGCTGGGGAGCCGACGAGTTCGGCAAGAACTTCGCCGAGGGCGAGCAGGGATACAGCGCATCGGATACGAACCTCCAGGCGGTCGTGTCGTCGAAAGTCGCACTGCTGCAGTCCTATTCGGGCGCTCTTGTCGACGCCGCCGACCGATTCCAGACCGCCGAACGCGCCAACGAGGACGGACTCAGCTGACCTACCGCCACCGAACACGGCACGACAGCGGACGGGGTAGGTAGGAGGAACCGATGGCGAACGAAGTGGCACACAGCCAGCTGGAAGATCTGGCCGACACCGTGCGCGCGGGAATGGCCGCCATCGCCCGAACCCAGCAGGAGCAGTCGCAGCTGACCGCGACCGCGACCGCCGCGGCGGGCCGCGTCAGCGTGGTGGTCAATGCGGAGAATGTCGTTATCCAGGTTCGCTTCTCGGACAATATCGATGATCTGAGCTTCCCGGAGATCGCCCGCGCCGTCACCACGGCCTCCCAGGACGCCGCGGCCGCCATGCATCGCAAGACCAAAGAACTGCTCGACACACTGCGCGCCGACACCGCACGCATCCCCCGTCTCTCGGAATACCTGCCCGGGATGCCCGACGTCCAGGACATGATTCCCGAGCCGCCGCGAGCCCCGGTCACCCCACCGAGCGCACGCAAACGCAACGACGAGCCTTCCGACGGCACCGTGCGATTCACCGCGCTGTCGGAGACGGCCGAGTCCGCCTGGTGATCGCCATCAGCGGAGGTGACCCGTGTCGGGTCTAGCCTCGGTTTTCGATCTCGTCCCCGGCTGGATCCTGCAAGCGCTCAATTTCGGTACGGCGTATCCGAAGGGCGACGAGGACGACCTGTTCGCCCTCGGGGACGCGTGGAAGCAGGCCGCGGAGGAACTGCGCCTGCTCGAGCCGGACCTGCGCGCGGTCACCGACGCCACGGCGAAGTTCTACAGCGGCGAGGGCGCGGTCGCGGTCAAGCAGGAGTTCGACAAGCTGTTCTCCGGGCCGAATTCCGTCGACGAGCTGGCCAAGGCGCTCGAGGAACTGGGCGCCTACACCCGCAACGGCGGCACCCAGCTCGAGTACACCAAGATCATGGAGGGCAGCTTCGCTCTCATCACCGCCTATGCGATCTACGCGTTGTTCGCCGCATGGCCGTGGGGTTCGGCGGGGGTGCCGCTGGCGTTGGCCGCGGGCCGAACCGCCATCGGGACGGCCGCCAATCGCGGCCTCCAGCAGCTGGCGCTGGAGGCGGGACGGGTCGGCCTGCGCAATCTGCTCAAGCCCTATCTGAAGCAGATCGCGATCGCGGGCCTGAAGGCGGGCGGCATGGGTTTGGGCCTCGACGGCGGAATCCAGGCCTATCAGCTCGGCATGGGTCACCGCGATTCGTTCGATATCGGCCAGAACCTGCGCACCGGATTCGAATGGGGCGCGGGCGGCTTGCTCGGTGCGCCCGTCGGTATGGGCATGCACAAGCTGCTCGGCCGGACAGCCATGAGCCCGGCCATGCGTGGGCTGATCAGCGGCGTGACCGGCGGCGCCGCGGGCGGACTCGGCATGTACGGCGGCGGTCTCGCCTGGCAGGTCGGTGACCAGCTGGCCCACGGCTACTTCGACGCCGACAAGATCGACACCACCTTCGACCCGAAGCTGGTCATCGTCGGTGCGGCACTCGGCGGTGCGCACGGTGTGCGGCACGGCGCCGGCCTCGGGCACGCGCCGACCATGGATTCGCCCAGGATGTCACCGGCCGGAGCGTCCGCCGCGAAGGCGCCGATCGTCACCGAAGCCTCTGTGCGCGAAGGTAAGTCGCTCTACCACGATCTGGCCAAACAGACTCACCCCGACCGTTTCGAGGCCGGGCCCGAGCAGAACCGGGCCCGCGATGTCTTCCAGCGCGCGAACGACGTCAAGATCGATTCGAAGGGCGAATACAGCGACCAGCACGTCGCGCGGCTCGAGCAGTTGCGGACGGAGTGGAACAACTCCGGTGTCACGCCAAGGGACGGCACCGCGGTGCGACCGTCCGAAGCGGCGATGCGGGCCGAAGCCCAAGGCCGCACCGACTCCGGTGCCAGGGCCGAGGGTTCCACCGCGCGGCCTGCCGAAACCGGTGTGCGGACAACCGATTCGGGTGCCCGGCCCGCTCCGGCCGAACGCCCGGGTACCGCGGCGCCGGAATCGCGTGCCGGTGAACGTCCAGCCACCAAGGACGGTGCGGGACAGGGCGACGCGAAGAGCAACACCAGGGCCGGGCTCGCCGAACAGAGCGGCGCCAAATCGAACCTCACGGCAACGTCGAAGGACCGCGCCGCCGAGGTCGCAGGCGAGCAGCGCCGGGCCGAGTCCGGTGCCGAACAGGTCCGTGCCACCGCCGAGGCGCCGAGCACGGGTGAGCACGGGACGCCGAAGGAACCGGCGGTATCGGAACGAACGCGGACCGGGGAGCCCGAACCCGGCCGCAGCGAGCCGACGACCGCCGAACCGTCCCGCGCCGAGCCGACAACCAGAGAACCGTCGCGCGCCGAGCCCACAACCGGCGAGCCATCCCGTGCCGAGCCGACAACCAGCGAGCCGTCCCGGGCCGAGCTCGCCGTCCCCGAGCAGGGTCGCGGCGAACCCGTTCCGGCCGACCCCATCGCCGCGAACGTGCGCGCCTGGATCGCCGAACGCCCCGGCAAATTCGAGCTCACCTACTCCGAGGCGGAGCTGGCCACGATCATCGGCGAGGGACGCAAACTCGGGCTCGACCAGCGGACCATCCAGGACATGGTGCAGGTCGGCTCCCGGACCGCCAAGCCGATCACCGCGCCCGAACTCGCCCAGCAGATGCACAACTGGGTCGAGGTGGTCTCCGAACGCGGCTACCCGTACAAGTTCACCGACGCCGCGGAGTTCCGGAAGTTCAGCAGTGACCTGGTCGGCGGCCTCAGGGAGGCCGGCCTTCCGGTCGGTGACGTGGTGGTCCAGGGGTCGTCACTGCGCACGCCGCGCGCCAACGATGTCGACCTGGCTGTCTTCACCGACCAGGGCACCTTCGACCGGCTGCTGGTCGACCGGTTCGACGGCAAGGTCGCGCTCAAGCCGGTCGGTGAAACGCCGCGCGTCCTGGTGCCGTTGCGCGAGCTGTCCCATCCGCAACTGGTCGAACTCGCCGAGCACATCATGGCGAACCGCCCCCTGTACAACAGCGAGGCGAAGACCTTCGCCAACGCCACCCTCAACGGCATCATCAGTTCCAAGTCCGACATCAGCATGCCGTTGAAGTCGGTCAGCAAGTCAGTGCAGGAGCACTACCCGGGTCAGAACATCGAATCGATCTCGATCCTGGTGCGCGACGGCCTCTTCGATACCCGGCCCGCCCTGCCGGTCGTCGAGCCGGGAACGCGACCCGGCACCACGCTGGATCCGCACCGCGGCGCCGCAGCGAGCGTCGGGGAGTTCCACGGCGATGCGCGCCCACCGAACCAGGCGAATCTGACCACCCGCGAAGTCGTCCATGTGGTGGAGGACAACCTCGCGCTCGTCACGCCGGAGGACGTGGCCTGGAATCGCGACACCAAGCGCCTGCTCCTACCCGACGGCCGCACCATCCGCATCGAGGTCGAACCGACGACCGGCGGCGCCGTCGCCGAATTCCGCAGCCGCCCCGACGGGACGGGCTACGACGTGCATGTCTCCCCGCGCGCACGGGACCAGGATGTCGTGCGTGGCATCGCGCACGAGATCGCCGAGATCCGGCTCGCGCAGGAGCCCGAGATCGTGATCGATCCCGTGCGGGAACGCCCCGATCGGCTGACGGATCACCTCGGCGGCCGCTTCGCCGAAGTTCGCGTGCTGCTCAACAAGATCGACGCCGCCACCATCGATCCCGCACGAGCAGAACAACTCCCCGGGCTGCGCCGCGATCTCGCCGATCTCGCCGGACGCATCGACCTGCGCCCTGGCAGTACCGCCGAACACCTGCTCGGCACCCACGATCCGGTACTCGCACATCGCTATTCGCTCGAACGAGCGGGCCTGACCGAGCAGCGCCCGATCTTCGGCGAATCGCTCACCGCGGCCGAATACGATCGTGGCAGCGCCGCTCACCTGGCGACGCTGAGCGAGCTGGCTGCGGGCGAACACGTGCGCGACCTGGTCGCCAACGAACGTCGTGGACTCGACGCGCGGATGCGAGAAGAGCTGGTCCGGCGCATCTTCGACCCGATCTTCGAGAATCCGAACTTCCGCGAAGCCCGTCAGCACGTGCCGACCAAACATCTGATGGCGGCCATGGATCCGCTCAATGTCGCCATCAACGATCCGAATCCGACTGCGGCACAGCGCGTGCGCGATCTGCACGAGGCCATCGACCGGTTCCATACAGCGATGCCGGAACCGTTCCGTGCCGCCATGGGGCCCGACGCGTTCCAGCGCATGTACGACGCGGCGGAAACACTGGCCACCTCGCCGAACCGGTTCGCGGCCGTCCTCGAGCACGGCACCGGCCGCCTCGAGGTCGACGGCGGCGCGGGCTCGATGAGCGAGCTCCTGCACAGCGTCGACCGGGCGAACCGCACCGCCGCCGAGAACGGGATCAATATCGAGTACACCGTGATGATCCACGACCCGGTGGGCGGCGTCTCGGCCGTGGAGATCATCCCCCGGCCGCGGCCGCTGCATCGGCTTCCTTTGGAGCAGAACGTCTTCGGCACGAACAACGAGAGCGTGTCGCTCGTCCATCGTCCTCCGACCGGGGTGCCGAACGGGCACACCGTCGACGTGGGTGTCGGGCGCAGCGCGTTCGGTGTCGAGATGACCCCGCCCGCCGACCGCGCCGGTGGTGGGCTGGTCGTGAAAACCGAACTGGCCGAGTCCTTCGCGATTCCGAGCCAGCGCAGGCGCAGTCTCGGGATTCTCGACCCCGGCCCGCTGACCGAAGCCGGGACCGTGCTGGTCTTCGGCGACATGCTCGGTGGTGGACACGTTCTGGGTGACGGCGCCACCGGAGGGGTCGGCCGGATCTTCGTCAACAACGTCAGCGCCAAGCTTCCGCCCGAGGCCTACCTGTCCATCGCGGCGAATCTGGAGAACACCCTCGCCCCCGGCGGCCGGATCGAATTGCAGTGGGACATGAAGTCCGAGGCCGCCGATCCGAGCAAGGGCACCCCCGGCGACCGTGGCCACATCGACGGCGATCAGCTGTGGACCGCCCTGCTCGATCACTACGAGAACCGGCCGCCGTTCCGCATCGAGGAGTACACGGAGTTCCCCGGCGCCGGCAACAACGATTACGACTACACCATCGATGCCGGCGCCAGCAATGTCCTGAACAAGGACAAGATGGAGGGCTTCTCCGCGCCGCGGCCGGACCATCGGATGGTCATCGTGTTCGACCCGGCGCTCAGAGGGCTGATCGCCGCGCCCCGGCCTCGGTGACGCCGGCCAGGGTCAGCTGATACATCGCGGCGTCGACATCGAACGTGCCGTCGTCACCGAAGATCTCGACGATCGCCGCGCGGGTCGCGATGCCGCGCTCCGCGTCGTCGACCAGCGCGCGGGCGGCGGCCCGCCGGCTGTCCGTCGCCTCGTCACCGAGCAGGCCTGCGACCACCCGCGCCGCGGTGTCGGCCGTCCAGATTCCCGGCACGGCTTCGGCGAGATGATCGGCGGCAGGAGACTCCCCGCGATACCACGCGCCGTCTTCCCACCAGTAGCAGAACGACAGCAGACCGTGCCCCGCCCTGGTGTTGACCACCGGATCCGCCACCCACTCGGGCGCACCCGCGTACAGCGCGGGCAGTTCGGCGTCCTCGTTGTAGGCGGCATCGAGCCCCATCGCATTCCACACGCCACCGGAGAGCACCGCGCGTCCACCCGGCACCTCGTACAGCGTCGAGCCACTGTGCGAACCACCCTCGAACCAACCGAGCGCGGGTAGCATCCGCGGTCCCCGCGACGAACCGGCGGCAACGAACGCGGCCGCGATCACCGCCCAGCGCGCACGCATGAGCGGGTACGCCGGAAAGTCGTACTCCGACAGCGTGGCTCGCACGCCCTCCGCGACATCGATGCGCGCCCGCCGCGCCGCAACGCCGGGCGGACGCAGCTGCCTGCCGCCGTGGTGCAGATAGGCCGCCAGCCACACCGGCAGCCGACGTCGCGGATAGACCGCGAGGTCGGCCAGGTATGCCCGTGGCTCGAAGAGCTGATCATCCGGGAACGGCTCGTCGCCGTAGTCGTGGTCGACGTCGAGTTCGCCGGTGCTGCTCATCGTCACCACGAGCCGCCACCACGGTCCGTCGCCGTAGCCCGCCGACAGCTTCCGGTGCTCGCGCACCGCGTCGACGATGTCGGCGTTCGGCAGCGCCCGCACCGTCGCACCGTGCGTGTCCTCGAACAACAGATGGGCTACCTCGGCCTCGACGGTCAGCGCGAACACCGCGGTCAGGTTCCGCCAGCCCGCCGGGCCGAGTGCCGCTGTCTCCCTGGCGATCCGGTACGCCAGTTCGGTAATCGCATCCGCGGGGTCAGCCGCCGCGGTGGTTTCGGCCACCTGCGCGCCAAGAGCGAACGGCCGGTCCGGAATCGATTCCTCGTTCGGGGTCAAGCACTCGCCTCCCAGTGAGAATCCACCCGCGCCATCATGCGCTCGATGGAGGCGTTGATCGCATCGATCAGCACCGGTTCGGACATCGGTGTGGCATCGGGTTCCGCCGAAGGCAATGCGATCACATACCGGCCGTCGTCGGGCAGATCACGCCACACCAGGATGTCGCGGCGCATGCCACGCGGGCCGAACCGCGACAGGTTCTGCAGGATATTGATCGTGCCGGTCCGGTCGGCTGGCGTCTCGAAGAATTCCGTGCTGCGCCGCGCCACCGAGGTGTCGGCCTCCTCCAGCACCATCGAGCCGCGCGGACGGTGGTCGTCGGCCGTCCTCGCCTGATCGGTGACCAGTGGGATGATGCCGCCGCGGCCCGCGGGGACGGTGGGCATCAACCCGACGATCGCCTCCCCCAGTCCGTGCGGACCACATTCGGTGATCGTGTAACCACCACTGTGCGTGGGCGTTTCGCCCGGCAGCTGCCGGAGGAGGTAGCCCTGCGCACCGGAACGCGCGGCCCTGGCCTTGATCCAGCGCTGTGGATCCTCCTGATCCTGGTCGTACCAACCACGCAGCCGCACATACACTTCGGGCCGCTTGAGCACCTCGAAGATGCCCCGAACCGCGGGGTCGACGGTGTGCTGCAGCCGCTGCCAGGTGTCGTACTTCTCCTGCTCGAAGTCGTCGTACAACGGTGTGCGCGCCAGGAAGCTGAGCGGGCGCGGCAGGCTACCGCCGATATAGCGCTCCCACAGCACCCTGAACTCGACATCGCCGAATTCCCACGTCCTGCTCATGCCTCGACATACCGTTCGGCGGGCACGGTGGTCGCGACATGGCCGTCGACTTGCTCGTCGATGTGTGCCGGGGCCACCACTTCCTGTTGCGTGGCGGCGACCAAGCCGGTGAGCGGTGTGGCGATCGACTCCAGCCCGGGCAGGGCGAAGAAGTCCGGCAGTGCGGCACGGGGGAAGGCAGCGGCTTGTGCCGGCTCGGGCTCGGTGACCACAACCTCATGAGCCGTCGATGGTTCGATACCCAGCGCCGCTGCCAGCGGCTGCAGCTCGCTGTTGCCTGCGATGAGGGCGCTGATCTCGGGTGACTGCGCGAGTGCCTGCGCCAGATCGGGATACTGGCCGAACAGGGTGCCGAGTTCGGTGAGATCGGGCGTGGCGGTGAGACTCGCAGAGAGCTGCTGCAGGGCTGTCGCGATCGTCGGAATTGCCTGCGAGAGTGTCGAGGTCGCGGTCGAGACCGCCGACATCAAGGTCGACAGCATGTCCGAGCCGGAACCCGATCCCTGACTCGACCCCGTACCCGTCGCGGTTGTGCCGGTGGGTGTGCCCGCGCTGGATATCGTCGCTCCGGGGACACCGGCCCCGGAGGCGGTACGGGTACCGGTCGAACCGGAACCAGAACCGGGACCACCGGTCGCGGTCGGGATCTGCGCGTTGGCCGCCTTCTGCGCGGCGAGCACTTCGCTCGGGACCTGCGCCGCGGCCTGCTGCTGACCCGCGCCACCACCCTGCCCGGCACCCCCGCCTTGCTGGCCGGATCCTCCGCCTTGCTGGCCCGAGCCACCACCTTGCTGGCCGGAGCCACCACCTTGCTGGCCGGAGCCCCCGCCTTGCTGACCCGCCCCGCCCTGATCGCCGGTCGTCGGCTGCCGTCGACCCTGCTGTTCTTCCTCGACAGTCGGCCGCTTGCCCGGATCCTGCGGCACCGATCCCGGTGCGTCCGGCGCCTTGGGCAGGGTCATCACGGGGAACAGACCGGCGGTGGTGTGCACCCCATTGATGTAGTGATCGCGGTACAACCGCTGGGCTTCACCGAGATCGTCACCGCATCCTTCGGTCCGGTGGGTCGGCATCGCTCGCTTGGTCGAATAGAGCCAGTCGGCGGTGTATTCGAGGTTCGCCTCATGCAACCTGAACGCGTTGTGCAGCTTGTACACCGATGCCGCGTAGGTCCCGATCGCCGCCAGCGCGGCCTCACCACCCTGGCTCTCCCAGTTCGTGCTCGTGATCTTCTGCAGCTTCTGTTCGAGCTCGTAGGCGGCGGTGTGCACCTGGATCGCCAACGCCTCCCAGGTCCGCGCGTCGTCGGCGACTTCTTCCCAGCCAAGCCGCAGGCCGAGCCAGTACAGGTCCGACCACTGCATGGTTTCGTGCCCGCGCACCGGGATCGGCACCGCGCCGGGGCTCTCCCGGTCGACCCCCAGATTCTTCGTCGAGTCGGAGACCTTCGGCACGTCGATATCGGAGTCGCGAACGCGCGAGGAGGAATGGTTGCGCGGCTTGTACTCCGCGGCGGCATCTCGCGCCTTGCCCAGGTCGCGCGCATCCGGCTTCGGCTTCACCTTGTCCAGCTCGGACTTCTTGCCTTTGAGAGCGGCAAGGTCATCCGCCGACAGGTTGTCGGCGCCGGTGTAGGTGTTACCAGCGGCTTTGAACAGCTCGACAAGATCGCGCAACGAGTCGATATGTTTGCCGATGGTGTCCTTCGCCTGTGCCGCCTCCTCGCTGAACCGTGCCCGCAGCTTCGGCGGGGCGATGATTTCCGCGCCGCCCAATCGTCCTTCGTCGAACTGATTCAGCGTGGTGCTGTCGATCAGCTTCAGACAACCTTCGAACACCGCGATCGCATCGCTGCACGCCCTCGCCGCTTCGAGCGCGGCTCCCGTCTCGACCCGGACCTTGGCCCGGCCCGCAAGCCCTGACCAGGGAGTCTCGTTTCCCACGCCACCCGCTCCTCGATGCACACCATCCGACGGCTCTCGCCGATCGGCTCGATCCGGTCGCAGCTTAATGACCTTAGCGAAAGATGCCCAGCCCCAAGAGATCACGGCCGGGCAAACATCTCGTGCACCGGACTGAACCCGGCAATCCGACGACGATCCGGCAGCCGTCGCCGATCTGTGACAAACTCGACCGAAGCAGCAACGGCCGCTCGACGGCCAGGTACCAACGATTGATGGGGCAGAATTGACGTCGCGATGGAACTGCTCATGACCGATCTGAGCGGCCTCGAACGGCGCGTCGCTGCCGACCGCACTGCTACCAGGAACCAGCACCCAGAGGACTACCTGCGACTGGCAGGCTCGCTCACCGAGCTCGCCCAGGGCCTGCTCGCCACCCGCGACGACCCGTCGGGTCGCGACCGCACCGCCGAGGCGCTGGAGCCGGCGCAGGAAGCGGTGGCGATCCGGCTGCACTGGCTGGTCGGCGGCTATGTCAGCTACGAGTACGCCGGTGCGCTGCAGGATTCGCTGCGCCTGTTCGAGCAGGCGACCCGGCTGGTCGGGCATCGTCAGCTGGCCACCAACACCATTCGCAGTGCGTGTCAGGCGTACCGGCAGGTCGCGCGGGACTATCCCGACGTGTCGCCGATGTGTGCCGACGGGCTGTCCAAGTGCGGCGTCTGGCTGATGCGGCTCGATCACGACGCGGCGGTGGCGGCGACCGAGGACGCGGTGCGGATCAGGGCGGCCAGGTATGCGCGCGATCCCGAGCAGCCAGGTAAGTACCTGGCGAGCCTGAGCACCTTGCTGCGCACCATGATGGTCGGCCGCTCACGCAAGCAGGCCATCGCCAGCTATCGCGCGCTGTATTCGGAGGTGACCTCGGCCGCGAGTGCCGCGCGCTTGCGGGAGACCCGGGTCGAGGAGCTCGATCTCACCGTCAAGACCACGCAGGCCCTGGTGAAGCTGGGCGCGCAGACACTGGAGCGCGCGGGCAGGCTCACCCAGCAGCAGATCCTGTACCAGTCGGGTGGCGACCTGGCCACGATCGACGAGATCAACTGGCGGCTGGCACTCGTCGGGCTCAAGCCCCTTGCCGCGGGCGCGATGCCGGAGCCGCCGTCGCGGCCGGTGGAGATCTCGGCGACCTACGGCGCGCTCGCGGTGCGCTGTTCGGCGCCGGACGCACTCGACCAGGTGCGGGCGGCGATCGTGGCGGCCTACGCACGCGACGGCGCCGAAACGGTGGACGCGGGCAGGTTCGCCGGCGTACACGAAAAGCACTGGGGCGTGAAGGAACCCGTCACCAACACCGCGACCGAACTCGCCGCCGACGTCGTACTGGTTGAAAAAGTCTCCGGCAGCTGGATTTCGGTGAAAAGCCTGAACTGGGAGATCGGCGGCCTCGGCACCCACCCACTCGCCGTCCGTCTCTCGGAGAAATGGCCGGTGCTCACCGTCGCCACCATCGAGAACATCTCCTACGAACTGTGCCTCTACGACAACGGCGTCGCCACCCAGTACGCCGCACTGGGCAGGCCGAGCGGTCAGGCGCCACTCGACGCACCGCTGGCCCCACTGGATTTCGCGACGCTGGCCGACTACGGCGCCGACTACGCCTCCGAGACGCAGGTCCGCGCGGCCTTCGGCAATGCGGAGATGTTCGCCAAGGTCACCGAACTGCCCGGCAGCGGTATCCGCCAGGCTGCCGAGAGCCGGCCGCTCACCGAATACGGACCCGACATCCTGTTCTTCGGTAAGGACTGACACGCGAAAGCCGCTGCCCGCCAGACCGGGGCAGCGGCTCTCGCGTGCTCAGGAATTGCGGCGGGCGTCTCGCTTGATCCGGGCCGCGCTGCCGAAGCAGCCTGCCGCCGTCACCAGCAGGCCGGTGGTGATCGCGCCGGTGAAGCCGCTCGGCTCCACCCCGAACACCGAGAACATCAGAATGAACAGGCCGACGCCCGCCAGTGCTGCAATCCCCCCCATGAATAGATTCTTACGTTGCTGCACTTGTTCTTCCGTCATATCGGTAAAACTATCGGCTGTCTGCGCGAAATGTAAATCGCAGCCGCACAGTCCTTTACGCAATTCCCGAATTGTTCACAACAGTTCATTGCGCCCCGATTTCCATCAATTCGAGTCACCCGGCATGATCGATGACTGTGCGAGTACTGCTGCAGCGGGTGACCAGTGCCCAGGTGAGTGTCGACGGTGCGGTCGTCGGCCGGATCGACCCGGTCGGCGCCGGAGTTCCGCACGGTCTGCTCGCCCTGGTCGGCGCCACTCACTCCGACACCGAAGCGACCGCGCGGGCCCTCGCCGACAAGGCTTGGCGGCTGCGCATCCTCGACGGCGAACGTTCCGCCGCGGACCTGAACGCGCCCGTCCTCGTCGTCAGCCAGTTCACCCTCTACGCCAACACCGCCAAGGGCCGCCGCCCCTCCTGGAACGCCGCGGCCCCCGGCCCGATCGCCGAACCCCTCGTCGACACCTTCGCCGACACCCTCCGCACCCTCGGAGCCACCGTCGCCACCGGCCACTTCGGTGCCCACATGGAAGTCCAATTGACCAACGACGGCCCTGTCACCGTCCTCCTCGAAGGCTGAGTTCAGCCACCGGCAGAGACGCGTACCACACAGCTATCCGTGCGCAGACGATCGACAAGTCGGCCGACTGCCGATCCATACAGAACCCGTCTTCGCCCCACGGCGCACCGTGGGCGCTCGACGCCGCCTTCAGTCGCGTCAGGACGCCACGCACATCATCGCGCAGATCAGCCATCAGATCGGCCGCAGCCCGCAGGTGCCCCGGGGTGACCTGAACCTTGCCCGCCAACCGAAATCCCTTTCACCGAACCAGAATTGGAACGATGCCAGGGACGCGCGGGTGAACCAGGGGCGAACAACGGACTTTTACGCCGGAACGGCGATCTTGACGGCTTCTTGACCCGGAACTACTCCGGACGCAGCGTGAGGATGCGCGGCCCGTCTTCGGTGACGGCGACGCTGTGCTCCCAATGCGCGGCGCGGGAGCCGTCGGTGGTGACGACCGTCCAGTCGTCGTCCAGCGTCTTGGTCTCGGTGGTGCCGAGGGTGAGCATCGGCTCGATCGCCAGCACCGAGCCGACGACCAGGCGCGGGCCCTTGCCGGGGGCGCCTTCGTTCGGCAGGAACGGGTCCATGTGCATCTCACGGCCGATGGCGTGGCCACCGTAACCGTCGACGATGCCGTAGGCGCGGCCGTGCTCGCGCTCAGCGGCGCGGGTGCCGAGCTCGATGGCGTGCGAGACGTCGGTGAGGCGGTTGTCGGGCAGCATCGCGGCGATGCCCATTTCCATCGACAACCTGGTCGCCTCGCTCAGCAGCCGGTCGGCCTCGATGATGGTGCCGATGCCGAAGGTCCAGGCCGAGTCGCCGTGCCAGCCGTCGAGGATGGCGCCGCAGTCGATGGACACGAGATCACCCTCGGCGAGGATTTCCGTCGCCGAGGGGATGCCGTGGACCACACGGTCGTTGACCGAAGAACAGATCGAGCCGGGGAAGCCGTGATAACCCTTGAACGACGGGACGGCGCCCGCGTCGCGGATCGTCTGCTCGGCGACCTCGTCCAGTTCCAGCGTCGACACGCCGGGCTTGGCCGCGGCACGAACGGCGACGAGCGTCCGTCCGACGATCGCGCCGGCTGCCGCCATGGCATCCAGCTCGCCCGCCGAACGGAACGGCACGACCTTCTTCTTACGGCTGAAGACCATCAGCGTCCGAGCGCCCGCAGTGCCCGCGCGTTGACGTCGTCGACCTCGCCGACGCCTTCGACCGTCACGACCAGACCGTCGTAGTACTCGAGCAGCGGCTCGGTCTCCTCGCGGTAGACGCGCAGGCGGTTGTCGATCACCTCTTCGGTGTCGTCGGCGCGACCGCGGGCGAGCATCCGCTCCTTGAGCAGCGACTCGGGCACCACGAAGCACAGCACGGCGTCGAGTTCGGTGCCGTGGTTCTCGAGGATCTTCTTCAGCGCGTCGCCCTGATCGACCGTGCGCGGGTAGCCGTCGAGCACGAAGCCGTTCGCGGCGTCCGGCTCGGCGACGCGGGCCTCGACCATGCGGTTCGTGACGTCGCTGGGGACGAGGTCGCCCGCGTCCATGTACTTCTGCGCTTCGCGACCGAGGGCGGTCTGCTGGCTGATGTTCGCGCGGAAGAGGTCTCCGGTGGAGATGTGCGGAACGCCCAGCTTCTCCGACAGCAGGACGGC
Organism: Nocardia sp. NPDC055053; assembly: GCF_053608285.1. Classification (NCBI taxonomy): domain Bacteria; kingdom Bacillati; phylum Actinomycetota; class Actinomycetes; order Mycobacteriales; family Nocardiaceae; genus Nocardia; species Nocardia sp. NPDC055053. The sequence goes on from NZ_JBSGVD010000011.1 coordinate 160,105, forward strand.
CTGAGTACCTTTGCCGGCACCCGGCGGACCGAGCAGAACAACTCTCACTTGAGGAACCCTTCGTAATTTCGATTCATCAGCTGGCTCTCGATCTGCTTGACCGTGTCGAGACCAACACTGACCATGATGAGCACCGCGGCACCGCCGAAGGCCATGTTCGCCGACTGGCCCGTGCTGCCCGCGCCGAGGAACAAGCTGGGGAGGACGGTGACCGCGCCGAGGTAGATCGAGCCAGGCAGGGTGATGCGGCTCAGAACATAATTCAGGTAGTCGGCAGTCGGCTTACCCGGGCGATAGCCCGGAATGAAGCCACCGAACTTCTTCATCTCGTCGGCGCGTTCCTCCGGGTTGAAGGTGATCGCGACGTAGAAGTAGGTGAAGAACACGATCAGACCGAAGTAGATGGCGATGTAGACCGGGTTGGTCGGGTCGACCAGATACTTCTGGATGATCTCCTGCCACCAGCTCGGCTCCGTCGCCGTGCTCGACCCGGTCAGCTGCGCGACCAGGTTGGGCAGGTACAGCAGTGAGGACGCGAAGATCACCGGGATGACACCGGCCTGGTTGACCTTCAACGGCAGGTAGGTCGACGAACCGCCGTACATCTTGCGGCCGACGACGCGCTTGGCGTACTGCACCGGAATCCGGCGCTGGCCCTGCTCGACGAAGATCACGGCCACGATGATCGCCAGGACGGCGGCACAGACGAGACCGAAGACGAGGCCACCTCGGGTGTCGAGGACGTTCTTGCCGTCGATCGGGATGCGCGCGGCGATACCGGCGAAGATGAGCAGCGACATGCCGTTACCGACACCGCGCTCGGTGATCTGCTCACCGAACCACATGACCAGCGCCGCACCGGCGGTCATCACCAGGACGATGATGATCATGCCGAAGATGCTGGTGTCGGCGAGGATCGGCTCGTTGCAGCCCTGCAGCAGCTGACCGCGCGCGGCCAGCGCGACGAGACCCGTTGCCTGCAGGATCGCCAGGGCGATCGACAGATACCGGGTGTACTGCGTCATCTTGGTCTGGCCTGCTTGGCCTTCCTTGCGCAGCTCCTCGAAGCGCGGGATGACGACGGTCAGCAGCTGAATGATGATGCTCGCGGTGATGTACGGCATGATGCCGATCGCGAACACCGAAAGCTGCAGCAGCGCACCACCGGAGAAGAGATTGATGAGCTGGTAGATACCGGCGGATTCACCACCGGAGACCAGCTTCACGCACTCCTGCACGTTTTGGTAGTCGACGCCGGGGGACGGCAGCGCGGCACCCAACCGGTACAGCGCGATCAACCCCAGCGTGAAGAGAATCTTCCGCCGTAAGTCCGGAGTCCGGAAGGCCGATACGAAGGCGGAAAGCACAGATCCTCCTGGCGAACGACATGGTCATGCCATGCGACTGAACCAACACCGCATCGTGTGGATACGTCAGCCGATGACGAGCTTGGCAGACAACACTTGAACTCTAACAGTGACACCGGACGAGCTCTCGACTCGTCCGGTGTCCACTGCTAACTACAGTACCGTCAGGCCAGTTCGGTGACGGTGCCACCGGCGGCGGCGATCTTCTCCTTGGCGGAGCCGGTCACCTTGTCGGCGGTCACCTGGACCGCCACACCGATTTCACCATCGCCGAGGACCTTGACCAGCTCGTTCTTGCGAACGGCGCCGGCCGCGACGAGCTCGGCCTTACCGACCGTGCCGCCCTCGGGGAACAGCTCCGCGATGCGACCCACGTTCACAACCTGGTACTCCACGCGGAAGCGGTTGGTGAAGCCCTTGAGCTTCGGCAGGCGCATGTGCAGCGGCATCTGGCCACCCTCGAACGCCGGAGAGACGTTCTTGCGGGCCTTGGTGCCCTTGGTACCACGACCGGCGGTCTTACCCTTGGAACCCTCACCGCGACCCACACGGGTCTTCTCGGTCTTGGAACCCGGCGCAGGACGCAGGTGGTGCAACTTGATGGTCATTGTCAGACCTCCTCAACTGTTACGAGGTGGCGCACGACGTTGATCAGACCGCGGTTCTGAGCGTTGTCCTCACGGACAACACTCTGACGGATCTTACGAAGGCCCAGCGTACGCAGGGAGTCCTTCTGATTCGCCTTGGCGCCGATGGTGCTCTTGATCTGGGTCACCTTGAGATCAGCCATGTCAGGCTCCCTGTCCTGCACGCGCACGCAGCATGCCCGCCGGAGCGACATCCTCGATCGGCAGACCGCGACGCGCGGCAACCTCTTCGGGACGCTGGAGCATCTTGAGCGCGGCAACCGTCGCGTGAACGACGTTGATCGCATTGTCGCTACCGAGCGACTTGGCCAGAATGTCGTGAATGCCAGCGCATTCGAGCACGGCACGCGCCGCGCCACCGGCGATCACACCGGTACCGGGCGAAGCCGGACGCAGCATGACGACACCGGCCGCCGCCTCACCCTGAACCGGGTGGGTGATGGTCGAGCCGATCATCGGGACGCGGAAGAAGCCCTTGCGAGCCTCCTCGACACCCTTCTGGATGGCCGCGGGAACTTCCTTGGCCTTGCCGTAGCCGACGCCGACCAGACCGTTGCCGTCACCGACGATCACGAGGGCGGTGAAGCTGAAGCGACGACCACCCTTCACGACCTTGGAGACGCGGTTGATCGCGACTACGCGCTCGAGCTGGTTCTTCTCGGCGGCCTGGTCCCGACGGTCACCGCCGCGACGGTCGCCGCCACCGCGGCGATCGCCACGGCCGCCCTCGGGGGCATTGGTGTTCTGTCCGGCGGGTCCGCTGCCGCCGTCACGCCGCTGACGTCCCGGCATCAGACGTTCCTTCCGTTCGAAATAACAGTCATCAGAACTTCAACCCGCCTTCACGAGCGGCATCGGCCAGCGCCGCGATACGGCCGTGGTAGTCGTGACCACCACGGTCGAACACGACCGCCTCGATACCGGCAGCCTTGGCACGCTCGGCGATCAGCTGACCGACCTTGGCGCCCTTGGCGGACTTGTCGCCCTCCAGCGCACGCACATCGGCCTCGATCGAGGACGCGGCGGCGATGGTCTTGCCGACCGAATCGTCGACGAGCTGGGCGTGCAGGTGCCGCGAGGAGCGGTTGACCACCAGGCGCGGACGCTCGGTGGTGCCGACGACCTTCTTGCGCAGACGGAAGTGACGGCGGGTCTTCGACAGACGACGCTTCGTGGAAACGTCCTTGCCCAGCGGAATCCGCTTGGCCTTCTGGTTAGCAGTTTGCGCCATGATCACTTACCCGTCTTTCCGACCTTGCGGCGAACGACCTCGCCGGCGTAGCGGATGCCCTTGCCCTTGTACGGGTCGGGCTTACGCAGTCCGTGGATGACAGCGGAGATCTGGCCGACCTTCTGCTTGTCGATGCCGGACACAGAGAACTTGGTGGGCGATTCCACCGCGAAGGTGATGCCTTCCGGGGCCTCGATCGGCACCGGGTGGCTGTAACCCAGGGCGAACTCGAGGTTCGAACCCTTGGCGGCCACACGGTAACCGACGCCGAAGATTTCCATCTTCTTCTCGTAGCCCTTGGTGACACCCTCGATCATGTTGGCGATCAGGGTGCGGGAAAGGCCGTGCAGCGAGCGGTTGGCGCGCTCGTCGTTGGGACGGGCGACCTCGAGCTCGTTACCTTCACCCTTGGTGACGGTGATCGGCTCGGCCACGGTGTGCGACAGGGTGCCCTTGGGCCCCTTCACCGTGACGACCTGGCCGTCGATGGTGACGTCGACGCCGGCCGGAATCTCGATGGGCTTCTTACCAATACGCGACATTAGTCCTGACCTCCCTTACCAGACGTAGGCGAGGACTTCGCCGCCCACGCCCTGCTTGGCCGCCTGACGGTCGGTGAGCAGACCGGTCGACGTGGAAATGATCGCCACGCCGAGGCCGCCGAGGACCTTGGGCAGGTTGGTGGACTTCGCGTACACACGCAGACCCGGCTTCGAGACGCGACGCAGGCCCTGCAGGCTGCGCTCACGGCTGGGGCCGTACTTCAGATCGACGACGAGGGACTTGCCCACGGTCGCGTCCTCGGTGCGGTAATCGGCGATGTAGCCCTCACGCTTCAAGATCTCGGCGATGTTCGCCTTGAGCTTGGAGTGGGGCGCCTTCACCTGATCGTGGTACGCCGAGTTGGCGTTGCGCAGACGTGTCAAGAAGTCTGCGATCGGATCAGTCATGGTCATGGTTAGACCTCGACACCTTTCTCGCTGCGGTTCCCATGCAGCATCTCCCCGCTTTCACGAGGTGACCGTGGGCCTACAACAATTCGGCTGGTCCGGACGGCACTTACCGACCGGATGAGTTCTCGTTACGAGCTCTCGGTGCCTGGACCGTCCGCCTACGCGTGGCGCCAGCGGACACAGTGGTGCCCAGGCAACCGCTCTAGTGTAGGCAATGCCGTGGTCAGGACAAAATCTGGGGCTCGGGCGCGGCCTTGGCTGTGAGCAGGATCGCCACGGCCGAGACGACGGTGGCCACGATCAGCATCATCTCGCCGCCGACCAGCATGCTCAGCACGCCGCCGAGGAACGCGCCGACGGCGAAGGATCCGTACTGCAGCCCGTAGCCGAGCCAATCACGGGCACTGCCGCCGCTGACATGGCTTTCGATGCCCTGACTCAGCTTCACCACCGTCCCGGTGGCGTAGCTCAGCGGAACGCTGGTCTCGCCGTTCTTGACGAAGGCGGTGTTGAGCGCGCCGACCGCGAACGCGACGAAGGCGATGGGAATGAACCCCACCTCCTGTCCGCCCGTGCGGTCGAGGATCCAGTCGACGACGGCGGCGACGGCCAGGGCGGCGGTGGTCACCACGGCCGCGCCGTAGCGGCTGTCGCGCCACACGCGCCTGCGCAGCAGCGAGGCGACGAACACGCCGAGACCGAACGAGAAGAGCAGTGTGATGGCGCCGGTCGCCAGGACCACGTCATTGTCGAACCAGCCGAGGACGGCACGCTCGGTATTTCCGGTCATGAATGTCACGAAATATCCGGCGGAATGCGTGTAGGCGGCAGCACCGATAAATCCGGCCAATACCGAAAGAAAGGCGACCATCGGCATGGCGCCGGTCGGCATCCCCCGGTAGGCGGGACGGTGGGCCAGGTCACGCGCGGTTTTCTCTGTGGTTATCGTCACAATCCCACTTCCTCCGTTGTCCTGGAATTAGGGATCATCGTCGACACCCGGTTGCGCCACATTTCCGCGCAACAAGCCCGACAGTAGCGACGGAGTGGCGTACCGGCCACCTCGGCGCGGAAATTATCGGGAGAAACACAGAGTTCGCCGCAATACTTAACTCCGCGTTAACCGAACAATTCGAAATAAATTCAGGAACGGATGGCACGGAACAGGGTCACGGCGGCGGGCGAACTGGGCTGACAGGGCGAATTCCGTTCGGCACCAACTAGTTTCCCAGATTAAGCATGTGATAGCTTCGCGAGGTTCGCCCGATCTGCGCAGGAGGCTCGGCAGTTGTATTCGCCCGCTCGGCGCCGTGGAACTCGCCGCGGCTGGACCCGCGTTCTCGCTGTTCTGCTCGGCATCGGCGCTCTCACCGTCCCCTCCCCCGCCGGCGCGGCCGATCCGTATGTCGATCAGCTCGCCGAAGCCGCGAGCACGCCGACGTTGCAGTGGTCGGACTGCGAAGACGGCTTCTCCTGCACGTGGGCGCGGGTACCGCTGGACTATCACAGCCCGCAGGGCGAACAGATCGAGCTGGCGGTGATCAAGCTGCCCGCGACCGATCCCGGTCGCCGGATCGGCACCCTGTTCGTGAACTTCGGCGGGCCCGGACCGTCGGGCGTCGACCGGCTGCGCGAGCGGGCGCGGTGGCCGTGGTTGTTCTCCGAGGAACTGCGGGCCCGGTTCGACCTGGTGTCGTGGGATCCGCGTTCGGTCTCGCGCAGCGCTCCGACCAGCTGTTTCCCCTCGGCCGACGAGCAAGAGGCCTACTTCGCGACCTTCCCGGGCACCCCGGCGGGTCCCGGCGACGAACCGGAGTTCTTCGCCCGCTCGGCCGATATCGCCGCGCGCTGCGGCGCGTCCGCGGGCCCTATCCTGGCACACGCCTCGACCGCGAATACCGCCCGTGACCTGGACTTGCTGCGACGCGCGGTGGGCGATGCGGCGCTGACCTATCACGGCATCTCCTACGGCACCCAGGTCGGCGCGGTCTACGCCAACATGTTCCCCAGCCGGGTGCGGGCGATGACGCTGGACGGGTCACTGGACTTCCAGGGCAATGTGGAGGGGCACGGCGCCGACCTGCCGCTCGATACCAGGCAGGGCGTGGCCGATGCCATCGCCGAGACCTTCGATGCCTTCCTGGGCGACTGTTCGGCCGCTGGTCCGGACTGCGCGTTCTCGGCGGGAGACCCGAAACTCAAGTGGATCGCGCTCGCCGAACGCGCGCGGCTCGCCCCCATCGTGGTCGACGGCACCCCGTGGACCTACGGGCAGATCGTGGCCGCCGCGGGCAGCCTCGCGCGCCCGGATACCTACGCCGACCTGGCGCTGCTGCTCCAGCAACTCTTCGACGCCGGCACCTCGCTGCTCCCGGCCGTGACACACGACGCGGTCTTCGCGAAAGAACACCCAGGCAACCGGATCGAGGCGTTCTATTCGATCCAGTGCACCGACAGCGCCGTCCCGACCGACCCCGCCGTCTACAGCCGGGCCGGCGCTGTCGAAGACCTGCGCGTCCCCTATTTCGGCCGCACCGCCGTCTTCAACGCCACCCCGTGCGCCTTCTGGCCCGTCCAGGACGCCGACCGCTACACCGGCCCGTGGAATCGCGAGACGGCCGCCCCGATCCTCGTCCTGAACAGCAGATACGACCCGGCGACACCCTTGCGCGGCGCCTACGCGGGCGCCGCTCAGCTGGCACGCGCGCGGGTGGTCGTCGTAGAGGGCGCGGGCCACAGCAGCATGTATGTGCCCAGCACCTGTGCCGAGCACACCAAGCGTGACTACCTGTTCACCGGCCAACTGCCACCGCAGGACCTGCGCTGTGGCATCGACCGATCCCCGTTCCCCTGACCGTCAGCGGCTGACGCACACCCCGGTGAGCAGCGGGCCGTAGGGATTCTCGGCACTGCCCGCGGCGACGAGCAGGCCACCGACCGGGCTGCACAGAACGTCCAGGCTCGACGACCCACTGCCCGCGACCGGCTCGTTGGCCTGCGCGGTGGTCGCGCTGACGGCGGGGGCGAGGAGGAACAGAGCGAGGGCAGAGGACACAGCGAGCTTCTTCATCGCTCCACTGTGCCCGACCACCTGCGCGCCGAGCACGCCCCCAGTTGCTGTGGCACCAACCCTCATGCTCAGCTCAGCAGGCAGAGCAGGTCATACAGCGGCGGCTTCTCGACACTGCCCGTGGCGAACAACAACTGCGCCACCGGCGAACAGATCAACGCCGTCTCCGACGACCCCGACCCACCCTTCGACGAACCGGTGCCGCCTTGCGAGGACCCGGATTCGGCGACCGGTGCGGGCGCGACAGGAGCGGCGGAGGCGACGGCGGGCGCCGACAGCAGCGCACACGACAGAACGGCGACAGTAGCGATCTTCTTCATGCGCCAAGAGAACACGACAGACGCCATCGACAAGAGTGAAATCCAAATATTTCACCCATCTTCCCGAAACGCGCGAAGGCACGGACTCCCTCGCGGAAGTCCGTGCCTTCGTTCGTTATTCGCCTAGGCGGCTGCGCTCACGAGGAGCGCGGGCTCACCAGGAGCTCTTGTGCACGCCAGGGAGCTCGCCACGGTGGGCCATCTCGCGCAGGCACACGCGGCACAGGCCGAACTTGCGGTACACCGCGTGGGGGCGGCCGCAACGCTGGCAGCGGGTGTAGGCGCGGACCGCGAACTTCGGCTTGGCCTCGGCCTTGATGCGCAGTGCTTTCTTAGCCATGCTCAGTTCTCCTTGAACGGGAAGCCGAGGTGCTTCAGCAGCGCGCGGCCTTCTTCGTTGTTGGTCGCCGTGGTCACCACGGTGATGTCCATACCGCGCGGGCGGTCGATGGAATCCACGTCGATCTCGTGGAACATCGACTGCTCGCTCAGGCCGAACGTGTAGTTGCCGTTGCCGTCGAACTGCTTCGGCGACAGACCGCGGAAGTCGCGGATACGCGGCAGCGCGATGGAGACCAGACGGTCCAGGAACTCCCACATGCGGTCGCCACGGAGGGTGACCTTCGCGCCGATCGGCATGCCCTCACGGAGCTTGAACTGCGCGATCGACTTGGTGGCCTTGCGGACCTCCGGCTTCTGGCCGGTGATCAGCTCGAGGTCCTTGATGGCACCGTTGATCAGCTTCGCGTCGCGGGCGGCGTCACCGACACCCATGTTGACGACGACCTTGACGACGCCCGGGATCTGCATCACGTTGGCGTACTCGAACTCGCTGTTCAGCGCGTCCTTGATCTCGGCGCGGTAGCGCGCCTTCAGCCGGGGCTGAGTCTGCTCAGAGGTGGTCATGTCAGATGTCCTTCCCGTTCTTACGGGAGATCCGAACCCGCTTGCCGGTCTCTTCGTCGGTGCGGTAGCCGACGCGAGTCGGGTTACCGTCGGAGTCGACGACCATCACGTTGGAAACCTGGATGGGGGCTTCCTGGGTCACGATGCCACCCGAGGAGGCGCCACGCTGGTTCGCGGAATCCGCGACGTGCTTCTTGATGCGGTTCACGCCTTCGACGAGAACCTTGCCGGTCGCCGGGTAGGCCTGGATGACCTTGCCCTTGGCGCCCTTGTCCTTGCCCGAGATGACGAGGACGGTGTCACCCTTGTGCACCTTCATGGTCAGAGCACCTCCGGGGCCAGCGAAACGATCTTCATGAAGCGCTTGTCGCGCAGCTCACGGCCGACCGGGCCGAAGATGCGGGTGCCGCGAGGATCGTTGTCCGGCTTGATCAGCACGGCAGCGTTCTCGTCGAACTTGATGTAGGAACCGTCCGGACGGCGGCGCTCCTTGACGGTGCGCACGACGACAGCCTTGACGACGTCGCCCTTCTTGACGTTCGCGCCGGGGATGGCGTCCTTCACGGTGGCGACGATGATGTCACCGATACCGGCATAGCGACGCGACGAGCCACCGAGCACGCGGATGCAAAGGATTTCCTTCGCCCCGGTGTTGTCGGCGACGCGCAGTCGCGACTCCTGCTGAATCACTTCAGCACCTCCTGGACCTGGATGTATACGTACGCCGGATTGCCGACCCGACGCACATGGTCAGTCACCCACCGGACGCGCGCCTGCCAGCGGAAATACCTACCACTGGGGGTTCACTGCCGGATTGCGGACGCAGAGCTCCCGCAGGCAACCGGTCTAGTGTAGGTGAATCCCCAGGTCGACCCAAATCAGGGGTCACCCTCGCCGTCCCGCACGGCAGCGCTGGCATCTCCTCGGACTGACCCGACGCTCGACCCGGCCCGGAAAACGGGCCGGGCTCACCGCTACCCCCACCGATCCGTCCACCCGCCGGTAGCCTGGGCGGGCTGGATCGCAACGAGCAGGGGTGCGGCTGCCGCATCGGGGAAGGAACCTAGTGACATCGTCCGGTCGTCGTCCGTCGGTCGTGGATCGCCGCGCATTCCTGATCGCCATGGGCCTGGTGCCCGTGGCGGCCGCGTTGGCCTCGTGCACGTCCGACATCCCCGAAGTGCAGCTCACCGGCGTGGACCTGGGCGGCGGCGACCCGGCGATCCGGCCGCAGGACGACCTGTACCGCCACGTCAACGGCGCCTGGCTGCGCGACTACCAGCTGCCGCCGGACAAGGCCTCGGTCGGCGCGATCACCGACGCCAACGACCGCACGCTCGAGCAGCTGCGCGCGATCATCGAGGGCATCAAGGCCCCGGAGCAGGGGTCAGAGGCCCAGCAGATCAAGGATCTCTACGACGCCAGGCTGGACCTCGACGAGCTCGAACGCCTCGGCATCACCCCGCTGACCGGCCTGTTCACCGCGATCGACCAGGCCGCGGGCAAGCCGGAACTGGCGAAGATCATGGCCGAGGCGCCCATCGCCGGGCTGATCGGCATGGGCATCAGCATCGACCGCAAGAACTCCAAGGCCTATATCCCCAGCGTCAGCCAGGCCGGGCTCACCCTGGGCGAGCAGTACTACCGCAAGCCCGAGTTCGCGGCGCAGCTCGCCGGCTACCAGATCTACCTCGAGCAACTGTCCAAGGGAATCGGCCTGCCCGACCCCGCCGGGGCTGCGCAGCGGATGCTCGACCTGGAGAAGCGGATCGCCGCCGCGCACTGGGACAGCGTGCGCCTGCGCAACACCGACGCCACCTACAATCTGATGAGCTGGCAGGAACTGACCGCGCTCGGCCCGCAGTTCGACTGGGATCCGTGGCTGGCGGGCATGACCGACCGGCCCAAGTCGCTGTTCGACAAGATGGTGGTGGGTCAGCCGTCGTTCATCACCGCGGCCGCGCAACTGTGGAGCGAGGTCGACATCGCCCAGTGGCGCGACTACCTCAAGCTGCACGTGGCCAACGCCTACGCGCGCTTCCTGCCCAAGGCCATCGCCGATGCCCGCTTCGATTTCTTCGGCAAGTTGATGGCCGGGCTGGAGGAGAAGCCGGAGATGTGGCGCTCCGCGGTGGGCGTGGTCGACGACAATCTCGGCGAACCGCTGGGAAAGCTGTACGTGGACAAGCACTTCCCGCCCGCGGCCAAGGAACGCGCGCTCGTGATGGTCGACGACCTGTTCGCCGCCTACCGCGACAACTTCACCAACTCGACCTGGATGTCGCAGCCGACCCGCGAGGCCTCGATCGCCAAGCTCGACAAGATCGTCACCCAGATCGGCTACCCCGACAAGTGGGTCGACTATTCCTCGGTGCAGATCACCCGCGGCAAGTTGATCGAATCCCTGCTGGCCATCAACACCTTCGAGTCCAAGCGCGCGTTCGCCCGTCTTGGCACCGAGGTGGACAAGTCGGAGTGGGGCATGTCGCCGCAAACGGTGAACGCCTACTACAGCGCGACCGCCAACCAGATCGTCTTCCCCGCCGCCTACCTGCAGCCGCCGTTCTTCGACAAGGACGCCCAGGACGCGGTCAACTACGGCGCGGTCGGTTCGACCATCGGCCACGAGATCGGGCACGGCTTCGACGACCAGGGCTCCAAGTACGACGGTGACGGCAACCGCCGCGACTGGTGGACCCCCGAGGACCGCGCCGCCTTCGACGCCAAGACCCAGCAGATCATCGACCAGTACGACGTGCTGGTCCCCGAGGGCGCACCCGAGGGTCAGCATGTGAACGGCGCGCTCACCGTCGGCGAGAACCTGGCCGACCTGCGCGGCCTGCAGATCGCGCTGGCGGCGTATCTGAAGGTCGCGCAGCGCTCCGGCGAGCAGCCCGATTTCCGGAGCATGTTCTTCTCCTGGGCGCGACAGTGGCGCGACAAGCAGACCGAGGAGGCGACCCTGCAGGGTTTGCAGGACACGCACTCCCCCAACGAGTTCCGCTGCAATCAGGTCGTCCGCAATATCGCCGAGTTCTACTCGACCTTCGACGTGAAGGACACCGACAAACTGTTCATGCCGCAGGATCAGCGGGTCACTCTTTAGGGATGATTCCCCCTCCGAAACCGATGTAGGTTAGCCTAGGCTGACTTACGCTGAACTGGTGCAGGAGGATGCAACGATGACGTCTGTTCGGACTTCGCGCGGTTGGCGGCGCGTGGCGGTGGCCGCGCTCGCCGGCGCGCTCGCCTTCGGCGTCGCCGCCTGCGGTTCCACCGACGATGCCGCGGGCTCGGGCGAGCCGGTGACCATCACCCACGCGCGCGGCGAGACCACCGTGACCGGCACGCCGAAGAAGATCGTCACCCTGGGTAACCAGTGGCTCGACACCTCGCTGGCGCTGGGCGTGGTCCCCGTCGGCTACATCGACAACGTGTCCGCGGTGTCCAAGAGCACCCCGCCGTGGCAGCCCGAGAGCCTGCAGTCGGGCAAGGCGCTCAACACCACCGGCAATATCGCCGAGCAGGTCGCCGCGCTGGAACCGGACCTGATCCTGGCCGACCCGTTCATCGGCGACCAGAAGACCTACGACGAGCTGTCCAAGATCGCGCCGACACTGCCCGCGCTGACCAAGGACGCCGTCGCCCCCTGGCAGGACCAGGTCACCGCGCTGGGCAAGGTGCTGCACAAGGAATCCGACGCGACCGCGGTGATCAAGAAGGTCGACGACAAGCTCGCGGCGATCCTCGCCGCCAACCCGGGCCTCGAGGGCAAGACCTTCGCCAGCACCTGGCTGGCCAGCCCGGCGCAGCTGATGGTGCTGACCGACCCCAACGACGGTTCGGCCAAGGTCTTCACCCAGCTCGGCATGGGCATTCCGGCCAACCTCACCGCGCAGCCGGCCACCCAGGGCCGCCTCGCGCTCTCGCCGGAGCGTGTCGACGAGCTGACCGCCGACCTGCTGCTGGCCGGCTACTCCCCTGGCCTGGACGAGAAGTACCGCCAGCTGCCCGGCTACAGCGAGCTGCCGTCGGTGCGCAAGGGTTCGGTCGTGTTCCTGACCACCCAGGAGATCAGCGCCATCAACCAGCCCTCCGCGCTGTCGGTGCCCTACATCCTGGACAAGCTGGGGCCCGCCTTCGCCGCAGCGGCGAAATAGCCCCCACCTCACCGACGTTCGACCCCGGCAAGGAACTCGCTGTGCTCGCCTCCACGTACCCCGCCCAGACCCGATTCGCCCTGCGCGCCGGCGTCACCTGCCTCACCACCCCCGCGGGAGCGGTGCTGCTGAACCCGCCGCGCAATGTGAAGCTGACGGGTCTCGGCGCCGGTGCGCTGCAGGCGCTCAAGACGCTCAACCAGGGCCCGGCGACGGCGGCCGAGATGTCGACCGCCGCCGCCGGTGACGACATCACCGGGCTGATGCGCAAGCTCACCGACGGCGGCTGGCTGGCGGTGACGGTGCGCGATGGCGGCCGCGATCTCTACAGCATTCGCCCCTTCGCCGAGCCCGCGCCGCGTCCGGAGGTCGCTCTGCCGACCTGGGCGGCGACGCTGTCGAAATTCGCCGTACTGCACCGCGATGCCCAGGGTTTCGTGCTCGAGCATCCGCGGGCGTGGTGCGATCTGCGCATCCACGACCCGCGGCTGCTCGCTCTGCTCGACGGCCCGATGGCCGCCGATTCGCCGGTGCCCGCCGCGGTGAAGTCGCAGTTCATGGCCGATCTGCAGTGGTGCGGGTTCCTCGTCGACGGTGACGAGGAGGAGCACGAGTTCGCCACCCGTTCCTGGAACGCCCCCGACCTGTGGTTCCACCGCCGCAGCACCCTCGGCGCCCGCACGGTGACCTGGGACGACTTCGGCCCGACCCGCTGGGCCGACGGCCGATTCCCCGAATTGCCCGCCCGCCGTACGCCGTTCGCGGCAGCCCCGATCGCCCTGGCCCGCCCCGACCTCGCCGGTCTGCGCGACGCCGACCCCACCCTCACCGCCGCACTCGAGGACCGCGTCTCGACCCGCGCGTTCGACGACGCGGCACCGATCACCGCCGCCCAGCTGGGCGAGCTGCTGTTCCGCAGCGCCCGCACCCGCGAGGACGGCTCCCGCCCCTACCCCTCCGGCGGCGGCGCCTACGAACTCGAGGTCTACCCGGTCATCCGCAATGTCGCGGGTCTCGACAACGGCATGTACCACTACGACTCCACCGACCACGCCCTGCGCCTGGTCGCCGCGGCCGACACCCCCGCCGTCCAGAAGCTGCTGAAATCCACCTCGGCCACCCTGGCCGGCGGCGCGGAACCCCAAGTCCTGCTGCTGGTCTCGGCCCGCGCGGGCCGCGTCATGTGGAGCTACGAACAGGTCGCCTACGCCAACATCCTCAAGCACGTCGGCGTCTTCATGCAGACCGTCTACCTGACCGCCACCGCCATGCGCCTCGGCGTCGTCGCCCAGGGCTTCAGCGACACCACCGCCTTCGCCACCGCCACCGGCATCGACGAACTCGAGGAATGCAACGTCGGCAGCATCATCGTGGGCTCCCCCGCCCACTGACCCCGAACGTTAGGGCGCGAAAACCTCGTCGAGGGTCGTGGCTGTCAAAATCCGATCGGTCCACAACTCCAGCTGCGCAATACTCGCCGACCGGACAGTATCGGCCACCTCCGCGGAAGGAATGCCGAACTTCCTGGTGAGCTGACGAATCAACACCTTCGCCTGCCCACGCACCTCACCCTCGGCGCGCCCTTCGACGCGCCCTTCGGCGCGGAGTCGATCAGCACCAGTCATCAAAGCCTCCTTCCCTCGCGGCCCCAAACGGTCAGCCAATGGTTGCAGATCCGCAACGCAAGTATCCCCCGCGGCCAACGCATACGCCATGACCAGGTACAACACCCCCGCACCGCCCGGCTGATCCGCCACCGCTTTCAACTGAGGTTCCAGCTGCGACATGACCGTGTCGAGCTTCTTATGGGTCGGTGCCGCTTTCAACAACACCAACATGATCATCACCTCCGGCACCAGCGGACGCGCCAACAATGCCTCCACATCGACCGCATGCAGATCGTCGAGCAGATACCGGAACCGCGGCAGCAGCGCACCGAGGTGACCGCGGGTGGAGGTATCGACATCGATCAGGTCGGCCAGGTCCAGTGGGGCACTCCACCGACGATGATTGGTCCCGGCGTGCACGACCAACGGGATCACCGCGGGCAACCGCGTGTGCTTCGGGTTGTCTTTGAGGTGGCGTCCCCAGATCAGCACCACATACTCCAGCAGGCGGAACGCCATCAGCGGATCGCTGCGGCTCTGGTGCTCGATCAACACGAACACGTAGGCGGGACTACCGGCCAGGTCGACCCGGTACAGGATGTCGGTGAAGCGGGACTGCAGCTCCGCCGAGACCAGACTGCCCGATTGGGCTCGCAGGGTGCCCCAGTCGAGTTCGTCGACCAGCGCTGCGGGCACGACAGTGCGCAGCTCGCTGACAGCATTCGCGCGGTCCGACATGACCTCACGAAAGTATTTGTCGTGCGGGGTATTCGGGGTGCCATCCGCCATGGCGAGCAAGATACGCCCACCCTGCGGAGGAGTTGCCGGACGGTCGCTGTGGCCGGAGCCGTTTCAGCATGGGAGGTTTCGAGGTGGCGATGATCTGCATCACACCGTGCAACCTGCGACGGGGTCGGCGCGTCCAATAACCTGACGTGCTTCCTATCGGATCGAGGGTTCATGAACGACTGGTCGGCGCCGACGCGGGCTGCCAACGACGCATTGCGCGCGCAGATCGATTCGATGCTCGACTCGTTCACGGCCGAGAAGTCGGCACTACTCGACGCGCAGTCGCGGGCCACCGAGCCCGTAAGCGTGTGGTCGGCGGACAATCTGGTGCGTGTTTCCGGCACGGTCACCGGGGTCTCGGAGGTCCACATCGCGCCGGAGGCATTCAAACGCGCCACACCGGAATCGCTCGGCCGATCGGTCACCGAGGCCATCGCGAGTATGACTGCCGAGGCCGCGCGCGTGCAGGAACAGGCACTGGCACCACTGACCTCTGGTATGCCCGACCTGCCCGACCTGATTCCGGGCGCTCCCAGCATGAAAGATCTGATCGCCCAGCTCACCCCGCCCCCGCCTCCTGAGCCGGAACCGGTCGCCGAACCGCGCCGCCTCGTCGAGGACACCGATGACGAAGAAGGCGACTACTTCCGCAGCCGCGGCTACCTGCGATGAGCTCACTGAACATCGACCCCGAGGCGCTGCGCGGGACGAAGCCGTCGTTCGACTCCGTCGCGGCAACGATCACCACCGGTGCCCAGGCGCTGGCCGCAGTGATCGCGGCAGAGGGCGAGTGCTGGGGCAATGACGAGATCGGCGAGGCCTTCGCCAAGAACTACACGCCCGGCGTTGAACCGGGCCAGAAGGCCGTCACCGGCTTGGCCACGGTCATGACCCAGACCGGCGAGAACATGGTCACCATCGCCGACGCGCTACAGACCCAGGACACCGCCGGCGCCGGGGACATCAACGCGGCGGCGAGCGCACAGTAAATGGGCATCGAGATCCCCGACGAGCTGCAGTGGGTCGCGAAATACATTCTCGGCGCCGGTGATTGGCCAGAGGGCGACGAGACGGCGATGCGCCGGGTCGCCGACGCGTGGACCACGATGGCGCAAACCCTGAACACCGTCGACGACAACGCCGCGGTCGCGCTGAACGCCGCACTCACCGCGTTGTCGGAAGGCGAAACCCACACCGCCATCGCGGCTTTCCGCGACAAAATGCTGGTCGGCGACGAGGCGACACTCACCGCCGTCCGCACATGGTGCGAGAAACAGGCAGAGCTCCTCAACGACGGCGCCAACGACATCGAGCACACCAAGCTCGTGATCATCGGGACGATGATCGTCACGGCGGTGGAACTTCTCGCCGCGGGTTTGACCGCGTGGACCGGCATCGGCGCCGTCGCCGGTGTCGCCGCCCGGGTTGCCGCACAGGTGGCGGTGCGGGTCGCGATCAGACAGCTGATCGCCCGCATGCTGACCCGTGGCGCGGCGAAGGCGGCCGCCCGATTGGCCCTGCGCGGCGCCGTGTTCGAAGCACTCGAAGAGGGCGGCACCGACCTGTCCGCCCGCCTCATCCAGGTCTACAACGGCGACCGCTCATGGCAGAAGTTCGGCCTGACCGACCTGGGCCTGGCCACCTTCGGCGGAGCCGTCGGTGGCGCGGTCGGCGGCGTCCTCGGCGGCGGCACCGGTGCGCTGGGCGACCTCGCGTCCTCCACCACAGGCAAACTCGCGGGCAAAGTGGTCGGCGGCACGGTCACCGAACTCGGCGCCGACCTGTCGGCCCAAGTCGCGGCAGCAGGCGTCGGCGCGGCCTTCCTCGGCCAGGAATTCAACCTCGACATCGGCCTGGACACCTTCACCAGCGCGGGCGCGGGCGGCATCCAGAGCACTCTCGAATCCGGTGCCAACGGTGGAAATGCCACGGCTCCAACAGTTCCCGAGTTGGGTACAGAAGCCCCCGGCGCGACCACCCCCGCCTCGACCGACGCACCTTCCAGCGACCAGCCCCCGACCGGAACCGACAACGGCACCCCCGACACTCCCGCCGCCCCGAGCAACAGCGAACCGACCACCCCCGCCTCAACGGGCGACCCGAGTTCGCCCACCGACGGAGCAACCTCTCCCCAGAACACCGCGACCGGCGATCCCGCCACCGCGAGCCCGAATGACAACGGCGCGAACGGAACTCCCTCACCCGCCGACTCTTCGCCTGCCAGCCCGAACAGCAACGGCGCCCCGGATACCGGGAACGCCTCACCGACGCCGAACCCGGACAACGCCGGGTCACCGGCTACCCCGAGCACAGGCGACGCCACACCATCCAGCCCGGAAAACAGCGGGCCGACCCAAACCCCGGCGCCCGCAGATACCCCCTCGGCAGCCCCGATCACTCCCGCCACAGCGCCGCCTGCTGACGCCGCGCCGACCAACGGCATTCCTCCCACCGGCGACACCACTCCCACAAACGCCACTCCCCCAACCGGCGACACCACTCCGACGAACGCCACTCCCTCCGCTGGCGACAACGCACCGCCGTCCAACCCGACGAACGGCGCGACACCCGATACGCCTACCCCAGGCGACAGCACGCCGTCACCCACCAACACCCCACTGGACCTGCCCGCACAGAGCCCGGTGACCGACCCTGATCCGGCGAATACCCCTCCCGCGCAACAGGATCCGACCTCGACCACACCGAACGGCGTCACCCAGCCAGAGTCGGCCCCCACGACGACCCCGGCGACACCGCCCGTCACTCCCACGACACCGGCCACGCCACCCGTCACCACGACACCGGACACCCAACCGGCCACATCAAACCCCGCCGCGACCACCCCCGGCATCAGCCCCACCACAACTCCGTCGAACCCCGCGACCGCCCAAACCGCGCCCGCAGACACCACCCGGCCGACTTCCCCCGACACGTCGACCGCCGCTGCCACCACCGCAACGCCGGTATCGCAAACCGGAACTCCCACGCCCGCAACCACTCCAACGACGCCGCCACCCACCACGCCGACCTCCACACCGAAACCACCGATCCCCCAGAGCCCGACCGCCACCTCCGCACCGTCGTCACCCAGGTCGACCTCCAGCACCCCGACATCTCCCCAGTCCACCCCGACGACGCCCGCTTCCCAGCCGAACACCCCCGCAACCACACCGAACCCGCCCGGCACACCGACCAACCAGCAGGATCTCGACACCAGCCCCACACCACCGCAATCCTCGAACCCCACCCCACCAGCGGCCGGACCCGCCACAACAACACCCAACTCCACGACGCCGAAAACAACTCCGACAGAGCAGCCGACCACCCCTGCTACAACCCCAACGCAAGCGACCACGCCAACTCCGGTACCCACTCCCACAACGGATCAGAACCCGGACCCGGGCCACAGCCCCAACGCACGCCCACTCCGCGACTCACTCCGCAACCTGCCTTCGCAGGACGGCCGGACCACCACCGTCGACACCAACAGGAACCCGCCCCAGTCACGCCCGCCTGCCTACCGCATCCGCCGCTTCCAAGTTGGCGGCCAATGGGTCTCGGTCGCCACCATCCGCGCCTACATCCCCAACGCGCACCTCATGACCCCGGCCGAGCTGCACCAGGAGATCGAATACGCGCAAGCCGCGATCGACGCCACCTTCAACCACAATCAGGAACTCCCCGGCGGCGACCGGCTCCTCGTCGACATCGAGTTCACAACGAACCCCGCCGACCTACGCCTGAACACCCAACAGCACCGATTCGACCTCGCCAACGACCTGCGCGATCACATGGGTCTGCCGCCCGGCAAGCCAGACCAGCCGCTGAGCGAAAACGACCTCCGAGCCATCAGCAACGACATCGCCCGAGCCAACACACCGGCCCGTTTCACCAACCCCTCCGACCTCCGCGCATTCGGGCCGCACCACCTGGCGCCGGTTGAGCAAGCACAATTCCAAACCGACGTCGAAGACCATCTTCGAAACGGCAACGAATTCACGATCGGCGCTGATCCACGCACCAATTCCTACGGTGGGTCCATCAATGACGGTGGCCCGACGGTTCGAGGACGCCGCAACAACTGCTTGGACTGTTCGCTGTCTGCGCTGTCGTCGTTCTACGGCCGACCGCAGGTAGCCGCCCCTCGCCACAACGACAAGAAGCCGGATGGGACCCCTGACACCGAAAGCGGTGAAGCCTCAGGGCTCGGAAGGGCTGCGCAATGGCTCGGCGCAGGGCTGCTCCACTTCGGCGGAATATCAATCGCAGAGCAGTACCAGGCGGTGCACGATCACATCGCGGCACTCGGTCCCGGTTCATCCGCGCTGGTTGTCAACAGCTGGCACGCGCAAGACAAGTACGGCAACTTCGTCTACAACGCCGACGGATCCCCAGTAATCGACGGGTCCCATGCGACAGTGATCGTCTACCCACCGGGTGCCACCGGCCCCGTGTGGTGGGATCCGCAATCGGGCATGACCTCCGACGTTCCCCCGTCCTGGATGGTCGATGCATCGGTGACTCTCGACTTCACACCCATCAATCCCAACGGAGGAAACCCGCATGGCGGAACCAATTCTCACGGAGGATCAGGCCAGACAGTCGCTGGCGCGATGGTTCGGCCCGGACCGGGAGTTCATGATGATGGAGACCAGACATGGCTGGGTCGGTCGAGCGATACTGACGGACCGGGAACTCGAGCAGGGGTTGGGGCTGGGCCTGGGGAACTACGTTCTGAACAAGCAGACCGGAGTGATCACGGCGCACCGCAGCCTGCCACCGAAGATGATCGGCGAGGAGTTCGACCAAGCGATCGAGACGGGACGCCCGATACCGGGCGGCCAGGTGTATCCCCCGCTTCACCGGATCAGCCTCCTGCAGATCTCAGAGGACCCGAACACGGTCCAGTACGAGATGCAGGTGACGGCGCTCGAACAAACGGAGAACCCAACCACCACCCAGCAGTTGTCAATCATCAAGAACCCGTACAGCTTTCACCCGACCGACAGTCTGGCGGCATCGGCAGCGTCGTGGGCGGAGGCCCGCTTCCGAGCGACGGGAACCTGGCCGACGGAGGGCAGCTTCGAGCAGTAGCCGCCCTGTCGGACGAAATTCCAAGCACCACAACAACTCCCACAAACTCACCGGCGGCAGCGCCCCAACCCGTACCGACCACCGGGTTGCCGAATACCCCCGGAGCCACGCCGAACTCGCCTGATAGCAGCGCTACCCCACCCCCGCCCGCATCCGTCGCACCGACACCCCAGCAGGTACAGAACGCGAACCGATCGCGTAGCGCCCGCGACAACCTCCGCACCCGCCGGCCAGACGGAGGCGTGCAGCCAGTCACCGACCCCAGCGGTCGCCGACGTTTCACCTGGGGCCGGTACACCACCGCACTCGGCGCACCCGTCTCCGTCATGCGGATCGGGATCCACCTCACCGGCGCGGCGAACCTCGACCCCGCCGCTGTAGCCGCCTTGCTGCAACGCGCCCAGTTCGCCGTCGACCTGCATTTCAACGGCGGTCTCCAACTCGCCAACGGCGATTGGATGATGGTCGATCTCGTCCCGGTGACCAACCCGGCCGACGCGGACATGCGCATGCAGGTCGACAGCTCGGGATTGCCCGGCACAACGCATCCGGACGTCGACCTGTCCGCATTGACCGCCCAGCTACGCGACCAGCTCGGTATAGACCCGACCAGCGATCATGTGTCCCCCGCTGATCTCCAGCAGCTCAGCGCTGCTGTAGATCGCGCCACCTTCACCCCGCCGCCGCCACCTTGGCTCAGCAATCCGGCTCCTGGCACCACAGAGCCCGTGCCGTCTCGGCCCACCGCCCCGGCTTCGTTGCCGAACACTCGACACGACACTGGTCACGCAGTACCCGATAACGGTCGACGGCTCCCGCCTCCGCCACGCCCAGACTTCCGTGCCCCCGAATCGAACCCGCCCCCGCGGCACACAATCCCGACATCGACGCCGATGAGTCAGGCCCCGGGACCGGTTGACAGCACCGCACCCCATTCGGCTACGCAAACACCGCACGACCCTCATGGGTGGGGTGCCCCGAATCCCAACCACCCATCGCGCACCGGTGGCCGACGACCGCTGTGGCGAAGAATCCTCGGTCTCCCCCCGCGCGAACCTGTGGCGAACCCCCCGGCCCCGCCGCCGACACCGAGCACCCCGCCGCCACCCACAACACACCACGCTGCCGAGTTTCGGCCACCGATTGCGCCCCCCGCTGCCCCGCAGGTGGACAACGAATTCGATGCCAGGGCCTATCGCCCAGGGCCTCCGTTCCAAACGCAGAGCATGAGTCATCAGTATGATGGCGAACACATCCCCGGCAATCAGGTCTGGCTGACGCCGCCTTCTCACGTCGCATACCTCGATGAGAACGGGCGGCGAGCGCTGCGCCTCGAAATCCGAAATGGTCTCCTGTACACGGCAAACGGGGAACTGTTCGACACAAGCGCAGGCCAGACGGTGTGGAGCGGCGGTGGGCAAGCAATCTTCGTAATGGACCAGCACGGAAACCTCTACGCCTCGCTCGAACATTCAGCCGGCCGTTTCCACCATTCGAGCTTCCTCGCTGGAGCTCCAGTCTCCGCCGCCGGAGAGCTTGTCGTCACCGCCGGAGTGCTGCAGCTGCTCACCGACTCCAGTGGCCATTACCGGCCTGAACGAGGCCACACTATGCAGGCAGTCGAACATCTACGGAGGCTTGGGATCCCGCTCAGCGCGGCCCAGGTCGAGTTCGAAGCGCCGCGATGAGGAAGGATTACGGGATGGATTACTGGGCCGGGATCGTACAACGGATCTTCTACCGCATCCAGTTCGAACCAGAGTTGAGCTCGAAGCTGGCGGCGCGGATCGCTACCGCGCTGTTGGTCGAACCGATCGAGTATCTGACAGCGGAAGACGAATATCGATCGCTCGCCGACGGTGTGCGTCGCCGGGCACCGTTGCCGGCCCCCGTTCAGATGCGCCAGCCGGAGGACGAGCTACGACACTTCCTGGCGCAAGTCGTCGAGAACATGGATTCGATGCGTCCATGGCCGACAATTCCCTACATCCCCTTGCCCGCCGACTACCTGAACGAATTCGGGAACGCCCGACCGATAGCCAGACTCGCGCTCACGGTCAACCAGGTGGAGGGACGCCTTGCTCGCGGATTCAATCGCGAGAGCGAGGACGGACCATTCCTGCTGCTGAGAATGAGTTCCGGAACGATCGTCGGATTCTTCTCGCCATATTGGAACGGAAGCGATGACGTCATCGTCTATGCCGCCGACCCAGCTCATGACCCGGGCGAAGTTATCCGAGAATTGACCGACACCGGAAGATTGGAACCGGGGCGGATTTTCCAGCTCGACGAACCAGGAATTCAGCCGAGCGCAACCCGTTATGAGACCACGCCAATACTTCCCGCATTTCAAGGAGAACACCTTCCCGAGAACTCTGTATGCGATGGGAAACAGGTCCAATATCTGAACGATACAGCGCGGCAAGATTTCCGCCTGCACAGCTACGACGGCCTTCTGCACGACCACAAGGGCGAGTTGTTCGACACTACGACCGCACAGACGCTCTGGACTCCGCAGGGCGGGCGAGCAATTTTCATCATGGATCACGATGGGAATTTCTACTCCGCACCGTTCCATGTGCTGGGCGAGTTTCATCATTCAAGCCTGTCGGCAGGAGCACCGGTCGCGGGGGCCGGGGAAATTCAGGCGGCGGCCGGACAAGTTCTCCTCGTCAGCGATCAAAGTAGCCACTACCAGCCGGCGCGAAGATATACACACCAAGTGGTGGACAGCCTCCGACGGCAAGGAATAAGCATCGGCGACAATCAGGTCGAGTACCACTATGCCGAATGAAGACGAGTGACGTGAGCTTCTCGCGTCCGGTAGCCACTCGAGAGCAAGCGAGCTCCCATGATTGAAGAATCCGAAGCCAGAGATCTCGCCCGCAAGCTATTGGGCTCCGATGATTTCAGCCTTAGTGAATTCGATGCAGGTTGGCGGATTGTACCTATTGTACAGAATCGAGGCGCGGCAAGTCTGGTCGTGGAGCGCGGCACCGGCGACATAATCCAATTCCCATCTTCCGTCCCGCCTGTTCGTATCGAGGCTAGTTACATCGACGTTCGACCACGCGGATATCGACGAGACCTTGAGCTCACTGAACGTCGACCCCCGCCGCGCTGCGCGACACACAAGCCCCCGAACACCGAGAAACAGGTCACCGCCTACCTGCGGGAGGTGCTGAACACTCCCGCGGAGTTCGACATTCGGGAGACTCCGACGACATGGGTCTGCCAGGTGCGACCGCATCCAGAACAGCTGCGGAGAGAGCAGGAGATAGCTGAGAAGGCTGCCCGGGGCATTCTTCCCGATCCTGGCGGTGGCTACGCCGTGTACGGGATCGATAAGAAGAATTCGCATGTGTTCGATCTGGGCCAGAATCCGCCGGATCACCCAGCGCTTCTCCTCGACCGGGCGAAGTGGGATAAGACCTACTTCGGTACCGGGCAGATCCATCCGAAGCCGTGGCATGTCCGGATCGATCTGGTCGCGGAGATCGGCGCGAGCCTGGCGTATCGAATCCAGTGCGTCTCCAGGACAGACCCGCCCCAACAGCCACTCGACTATCAGGTCACCATCAACAGGGTCACCAAGAAGGTCGACTACGGTAGCGGCCCGTTCCCCCGGGTGCTGCTCGATGCGGTGGGCCGGATCACGCACCCTCACTACCGGGGCGAGCCCTGGCTGACATCGTCGACGTTCGAGCTCTGACCAGTATCGGCGTAGTGAGGGAGCCGCTGCTGGCGGACAGGGAACCGATCGGGGGTTGGGTGCGTCTAAGTTTGGTAGTGGCGGGTGGCTGCCGTGTCGACCAGGTAGGAGTGCTGTGCGAAGCGTTGTGGTGATGCGGGCTGTGGCCTGCGGGGTGGTTTCTGTGGCGGCACTGGCCGGGTGTGGGGGGTCGACCGAGGGGGTGGGGAGTCCTACGGCGTCCAAGGCTGCCGATGACATCTTCAATCCGTGTCGGGGGGCGTTGTCGGATGAGGCGTTGCGGAGTGCGGGGCTCGATCCGGCGACGAAAAGTATCCTCACCGACCCCCCTTCCGGCGAGTCCTCCTGGCGGGTATGCAGCTGGAAACCGCTCGACAACCGATACGGTTCCGGTCGTCGGATGGTAGGCGTGTTCTCGACCGACCACACCCTGAGCGACGCGCGCAAGAAAGCAGGCGCGACCGTGCTTCGCGAGACGGCCGTCAACGGCCGCCCCGGCCTGGTTTCGCAGGAAAACAGCGATCCGGATTCTTGCTACGTGTCGTTCGAGGCCAAGCAGGGCATGTTCGAGATCCGCACGTCATGGCTTAGTACAGAAGGGCCGCGCATCGGCGACGCATGCGAGATGTCGGAGAAGTACGGCGCGGCGCTCGAACCGCATCTGCCGAAGTGACCTTGGGGGAACGAAAA
This sequence comes from Nocardia sp. NPDC055053, assembly GCF_053608285.1. Lineage (NCBI taxonomy): Bacteria > Bacillati > Actinomycetota > Actinomycetes > Mycobacteriales > Nocardiaceae > Nocardia > Nocardia sp. NPDC055053. The sequence goes on from NZ_JBSGVD010000011.1 coordinate 184,651, forward strand.
TGACTCAGGACCACGCCAGTTACTGGCGGAACATGAAGACGCAGGCGATAAACGGCGAGTTCAAGATCGAGGATGACCTCGGGCAAGCAATCGCCGATGTCGTCACCCAGTACATCGAAGCGCTGGAAGTCCAGAAGAGCAATGCGAGCGGTCTTGCCCGCCTGAACGGATGGGGTGAGTTGCCATCAGCCATCGCCATCCAACAGAAAATCGAAGGCAAAGCCACCGCCGACGAGTCAGCGGTCAAGCGACTTGAAGCGCACATCGCCATCGCCCGCGACCAACGCGACACCTTCCTCGCCGCCATCGGCAAACTGCAAGCCGTCGACCAGCAGACCGCGGGCGACCTCGGCGCGACAGGGGCAGGTATCTGATGGGGTTCTGGGATGGCGTCGGCACCTTCGGTGAGTTCGCGGGTCACGTGGGCACTCTCGGCATTTTCAAGGTCATGGACAACTATGACCGAGCCGATGAATTCAGCCGGCTCGATCAGGACGGCAGGGAGAAGTGGGAGGGCGACCGGACCATCATCAGTGATGAGTGGTCGCGGTTGAGCGCCAATTCCGGTCTGACGATGGACAAAGCGGCGGTGACCAGCCCGGAGCCGTTCAGCACTTGGACGCACAAGCAAATCTGGCAAGCGCTCAACGGACCGGACGGTCTGTCCGGGGTGAACGCTAGGGACGTGAATGCCGGTGCGGATGGCTGGCGCCAGCTCACGACGGGGACCGAGACCGCGGTCAACAACTACCGGACCAGCTTCGAGCGGGTGCTGTCCGAGAAGTGGTCGGGGGAATCGGGTACCGCGGCGATCGACGCGGTGAAGAGCTACACCGCCGATGCGACGAAGCTACCCACGGCGTTTCAGATGGTCGCCAACGGTATCGATCATATGGAAGGCCTTCTCGGACAAGCGAAGATCGCGATCCCGAAACCGGAGAACGTGTCTGATTTCGACGAGTTCATCAGCCACATTCCCGGCAACGGCGTGGTCAAGGCCGCGAAGCATCGCGCCACCGAGGCTGAAGAAGACGCCCGGCTCTTCATGATCGGCACGTATCAACCGGGTTCGACCACCGTCGATAATCAGACGCCGGTGCTTCCGGTGCCGAAGAACGATGCCACCGATCCCGGCGGCGTGCCCGGCAACGGCGGCAACGGGGGCAGCAACGGCGGGGGCGCCGACAACAACGGCAACAACAACGGCGGCGGTTCTCCCGCAACGAATCCTGCTGCCACCCAAGAGGATCCAACCACCACAACGCCGCAGACCACCGACTCCGGCGACGATCAGGACGACAGCTCCGAAGACGACTCGACCGAACCCAGCAGCACCGACCCGACGGCGACCAACCCGGCCGCCACAACGCCCACCGGGACCGGCCAGCCGACGGGTGACAAGCCCGCCGGAACCGGTGGTGGCTCCCCTGGTTCCGGCTCGCCCGGCGGCGGGATCGCCGGGGGTCCGACCGCGCCCGGCGCGGGCCGCAGCGTGGCGGGTTCACCGGTCGGCGCGAACCCGGCCGGGTCTGGTGCCCGCGCCGCGGCGGGCGGGGCCGCGGGTGCGCGTGGCATGAGCGGGATGCCCGGCATGATGGGCGGCGGGCGTGGCGGCAACGGCAAAGACGACGAGAACGAGCACACCACTCCCGATTACCTCATCCAGGACCGGGAGAGCGAGCTCATCGGGCAGCTGCCGCCGACACTTCCGCCGGGCGGGGTGATCGGCGCGTGAACTGGAACCAAGCACTATCGGACGGCGAAACGATGCAGCCCAGGCAGGTGCCTGTCGGCCGCTGGGTGCTCGACCCGCACGCGTTCGCCATCGGACTCGAAGCCCATGGCCGGGACCGGCTGCCCTACCCACTGACGTTCCAGCCCGAGTTCGCGGAAACCATCGAGATCCACAACGAGCGGCGCCAGGCCGCCGGACGCAGGTTGCAGCAGGTCTACGACGAGGGTCTGCACAAGGTGTTCGGTGCGCTGCTCGAACCTCAGGTGCGCGTCGAGATCGAGGGCTTGCACGGCCCCGGTCAGATCGAGGTCGTGCGCGTGTTCGCCGGGATCATCGAGGACCATGCGGCATTGGCGGTCCAGGCTCCTGGCCCCACCCGTGAACAAGGCGGCGACCTCACCTTGAGCATCGTGCCGCTGGCCGACCTCGCCGCCGAGATCGTCGCGAAACTCCCCCACGCCCAAGGCGGAACAACGCCGCGCTTCCAGGGACGCCGCAGCGATCTCGACGCCGCCACCTACGCCAGACATCCCACCCGGCTGTCCCCGGTCGAACAGACGCAGCGCTTCTTCCGCCGTCCCCGCATCAGCACCGGCGAGATCACCGTCTACCCCGGCTACCAGGTGGATTCGCGGCCGACCTCCGACGGCAAAGCATTCCTCTGGCTGGACTACCCGGACGACGGCCGCTATCTGATCCAGCACCACGACGCCGACAACTTCACCGTCATCCCTGGCCCACTCGCCGAACTGACGCATCGGCTCGCCAAGCACATCGCGATGTTCACCGACCGACTGTCCCGGACGACTTGATGGCCATCTACCTGGTCTTCCGGCTGCGTTCGGAGACCGAGGACGAAGCCGTCTACGAGTACGCCGGCGTGGATCATCAGTTCGACCAGGTGGTCATGATCAGGACCGCTGATTACGCGGTCAGCGTGCCGGACGGCGCGGTGGGCGGGTTCGCCATGCGGGTCGCCGGAAAGGCGATCCATGCCCACCGGACCTCCGGGGCATGGATCCGGTTCGGTTCGCAGCAGTCGTAGCACCGTCGAGGCCAAACGCGTACTGCTACAGGCCAATTCGGTCGACGGGTTTCCCGCCGGAGACGGCGCTGCGTGGCCGGTTGGCCTGTACGCCTATACGTCGATGATCGTCACGTGATCGCCGCAGAGTCGCTCCCAGTCGTCACGATCGGACGTGAGCACCACGGCCCGGCCGGGACTGCGGAGCGCCATCGCCGCGACCAGAGAATCGATCGCGTATTTGTGTCCGTGCAATCCGCCCGCATCTCGCAGGAGCCGGACCGCGTCGAGCGAATCGGCCTGGGTCACTTCCTCGACTCGCAGTCGCGACAGCACCCAGTTCAGCCTGTTGATATCCGTTTTGCCGCTGACCGCCTCGACGATCGTCAGCGCCGACACCCGGACGGGCACACCGTGACGTCGGGAAGCGTCTATTCGGGCGGTGAGTGCTCTGTCGTGGCGCAGCAGCAGCGAGAGCGCCTCGGAATCCAGAACTACCGAGCGCCCACCCGGCTGCGTCACGCAGCGCCCTGCGCGCCGCGCGAGGCGCCGTGCCCGAACATCTCTTCAGCGGCGGCCTCGACCTCCGCGTCCGTGAGCGGCTCGTGGCTGGACTCGAAATCGGCGACGATTTCCGCGAGCCCGTCCATCTCGAGCTGATGCCGCACCGCTTCGGCGACATAGGCAGACAGCCCACGCTTGCCCGCCCGGTCACGGACCGCGGACAGCAGGTCCGATGGCAGGGAAACGGAGACATTGGTGGTCGCGCCGGAGCGAGCGAGTGCCATACTCACGATTGTACGACACGGACTATTACATTGACAGGCCTGCCAGGCCGGCGCTACTTCCCGCGTAAGCCGAAAGGGTTGCCGTCGGAGTCGGTGAGGACGCAGATGCGGAGGTCGGGGGCCACGGTGCGGGGGGCCGATTGTTCGGTGGCGCCGGCTGCGAGGAGGGCGGCGCGGGTGGCATCGAGGTCGTCTACGTCGGTCATCGCGACCGGGCCGCCTTCGCCCTGGGGGTTGAGGCTGATCTCGAAGCCGTTGACGTTGAAACCGACGTAGTAGGGCTGGTCGGTGTGGGGTTCGCCGTAGAGGGCGGTGTAGATCTTCTTGGCGGATTCCAGGTCGGAGACCGGGATGACGACGGCGCCGATGGTGGGACTCATCTGGGGTTCCTTCCGAAAGACAGCGGGACTGCGTCGGGCGGAGATCGTTGATGTTCCGGAAACCAGGGTAGCCATCGGGAACGACGAACGCAGGCAGCCTGAGCCACCTGCGGTCGTCGGGGGTTCGTTCAGTTGTCGAGGTCGTCGGCGAGGGTGTCGATGGCCTCGGACCAGAGTTCGGCGAAGCGTGCTGCTCGGCTTTCGGTGAACAGGGCGGTGCTCCAGCGGAAGTTGGTGGTCAGGGCGGGGCCGGCGGGGGTGGTGCCGATGCCCGCGATGACGTCTATCGCGTAGCGGAGGGGGAGGTCGGGTTCGGGGTCGAGTGGGAGGGCTTCGTCGTGGGCGCCGACCAGGAGGGACCAGGGGTCACCTGCGGTGCCTGCGAGGTCGATGCGGCCCAGGTAGTTGAACTCGACCTGGGGTTCGGCGGCGGTGCGGAGTTCGGGGACGCGGTCGACGTAGCGGAGGAGGCCGTAGTCGAGGCCCTGGTTGGGGATCTCGCGCAGGTGGGTCGAGACGCTGGCGAGCAACGAGCGGGCCGCGGTCGGATCCGCTTGGGCGCGAGCGACATCCACCGCATGCTCGCCGACGCCGAGGCGGACGGGGAACACGCTGGTGAACCAGCCGAGGGTGTTGGCGGTGTCGGTGCCGAGTTCGGCGTCGGCGCGGCCATGGCCCTCTAGCGCGATCAATGCGCCTGCGGCGGGATCGTTTCCGTTGCCGGCGTGGATCGAGGCCATGGTCATGGTGAGGGCGGTGAGCAGGAATTCGCGGACGCCCTCGTCCTTGCCGACGCGGTTGAGGAGACGTTCGGTCACGGCGACCGGGGTGGCGACCGAGCTGACGCGCAGGGTGGACCAGGTGTCGGTGGCCGGGGCGGGCACCCGGGCGCCGAGTGCGGCATCGGGGGCGCTGACCTGGGCGGCCCAATACTCGCGCTGGGCAAGCACTTCCGGGTCACTGGCACGCTGCCACATGGCTTCCGACCACTGCCGGTAGGAGGTGAACTCGGGCAGCATCTTCGGGGCGACGCCGGCCTGGACCTGCTGCCAGGCGGCGGCCAGACCGTCGATCATGATGTGCCAGGAAACCACGTCGACGGCGAGGTGGTGGATCGCCAGCAGCAGGACATCACCATCGGCCGCGTTGTCCGAGCCTGGTCCTGCGCCGACCGCCGAGTCCGGGCCGACGCCCCCGCCGGTCTCGAGTGCCGCATCGGTGCTCACATCAACGGCAGGCGAACCAGCCGCACCGGCACCGCCAAACCACACCGCGCGGACCATGGCCCCGGTCCGCGGGTCGATGTCGTCATTGGCGATCCGCGCGAATCGGGTGATAGCCGAGTCGAGTTCCGCGCCGGTGAGTCCACGCGGCGCCTCGATCACGACATCGGTGGCCCGCACCGCACCGGGCGCACGCGTGACCATACGCGGCCCATCGGGAGTGTCGGTAAGGACGGCGCGCAAGGTGTCGTGGGCGTCGAGCAACGCCTGGAGCGTGGATTCCAGTCCGGCACGGTCGATTCCGGCGGGCAGGCGCAGCAGGGCGCTCTGGGTGAAGCGGCGGTAGTTGCCGTACTCGTACATCCAGGAGACCACCGGCAGCGGCGGCACCACGCCGTAGTCGTCGTCGGATTTCGCGGCGGTGACCGGCGATTCGTCGACCGCGGCGGCGAGTTCGCGAATGGTGGGGCAGGCCAGCACCATTCGCGGGTTGAGTGCGATGCCGCGGCGGCGGGCCTTGTTGACCAGGGAGATCGCGACGATGCTGTCGACGCCGAGTTCGTAGAAGTCGGCGTCGACGCCGGGGGCGCGGCCGTCGAACAGCTCGGCGAAGACCTCGCTCAGCGCGATCTCGGTGGGGGTCTCGGCGGCGGCGTTGCCGTCGGCGGCCGAGAGGGTTTCCGTGGCGAGCTCGTGCAGGGCGTGGCCGTCGAGCTTGCCGTTGACGTTCACGGGGAGCTGGTCGAGAACCACGATCCGGGCGGGAATCATGTACGCGGGCAGGCGCTGCGCCAGATCGGCGCGCACCCGGCCGACGACCACCGCGCGGCCCGCCTTGCCGACGACGAAGCCGACCAGCGACGCACCACCGGCGCGGCGCACCACGGTGACCGCGGCGGTGTCGATATCGGCGGAGCGGCGCAGCGCGGTCTCGATCTCGCCGACCTCGATGCGGTAGCCGCGCACCTTGACCTGCGCGTCGGCGCGGCCCAGGTAGCCGAAGCGGCCGCCGGGCAGTCTGCGGACGAGGTCGCCGGTGCGGTACATGCGCTGGCCGGGACGGTGCGGGTCGGCGCAGAAACGGTCGGCGGTGATGGCGGGCTTGCCGAGGTAGCCGCGGGCCAGCTGCACGCCGGACAGGTAGAGCTCGCCGACGATGCCGGGCGGCACCGGGCGCAGGCGCGAGTCGAGGACGTAGCCGGCCATGCCGCCGTTGGCGGTGCCGATGGTCGGGATCTCCGACGTGGCGACTGGCGCGACCACGGCTTCGACCGTGGTCTCGGTGGGGCCGTAGCAGTTGTAGACCGCGGTACCGGGCAGGGCGCGCAGTCGTGCCCACAGTGCGGTGTCGATGGCCTCACCGCCGAGGGCGAGCACCGGCAACTCACGGTCGAGCAGGCCTGCCGCCGCCAGCTGCGCCAGCATCGACGGGGTGGTGTCGATCATGTCGATGCCGAATTCGGCCATGCCGGAGACGATTCGGTGCGCGTCGCGCATCTCCTCGGCGTCGAACAGGTGCAGGGCCTGGCCTGCGAGGAAGCCGACCATCGGCTGCCAGGACGCGTCGAACCCGAGCGACCAGGCGTGCGCGACCCGTAGTGGGCGGCCGAGTTTGGCCATCGCGGGGCGGTAGAAACGCTCGAGGTGGTCGGCGAAGTATCCGGCCAGTGCGGCGTTGGTGCCGACGACGCCCTTGGGCTCGCCGGTCGAGCCGGAGGTGAAGATGATGTAGGCGCTGTGCTCGAGTTCGCGGCGGACCGTGGGGGCCTGCGCGGCCCGGGCGCCCATTCGATCGACGGCAGCGGGGTCATCGATCACCAGTACCTGCTGGTCAGCGGGGCCGTCCAGCAGGGCTCGATCCTTCGTGAGGAGGACGGTGAGAACCGGGTTCGACTGGCGCAGAATCGATTCGATGCGGCCAGCCGGGAGCGAGATATCGACCGGCACATAGGCCGCGCCCGCGGCGAAGGTCGCCAGGATGGCGACGATCGACGCGGTGCCACGCGGGAGCATCAGGGCGACGACGGTTTCCGGGCCGACACCGTGGGCGGCGAACTCCCCCGCCATCCGGCAGGCCTGGTCGTGCAGCTCGCGGTAGCTGAACACCTCGCCCGCGGTGGTGGTGAGCGCGACCGCGTCCGGTGTCGCGGTGGCCTGCTGCTCGAACAGCTCCCAGGGAGTCGCGGTCGGCGCGGGCGCGATATCGGTTGCCGCCGAGCGCAGTTCGGCGTGTTCGTCGGCGGTGAGCAGGTCGATCGCGTCGAGGGTGGCCTCGGCGTCGAGCTGCGGCAAGGTGCGCAGCACGGTGACCAGGCGGGCGCCGAGATCGGCGGGGTCGAGGTGGCCGAGCAGGGCCGGGATCGCCTCGACGAGGACGAGTAGGTCGCCCTCGCTCAGGTGCGAGACCACGGTGAGCGGGTAGTGGGCGAGGCTTTCCATCTCGATCGGCCGGAACTGCGCGCCGTCGGGGGCGGTGACCGTCTGGATGGCGTCGTCGATGGGGGCGTTCTCGAAGACGAACAGGGTGTCGAACAGGGCGCCGTGCCCGGCCGCGCGCTGCAGGGTGGACAGGCTGAGGTAGCCGATGTCGCGCATCGCGGACGAATCACGCTGCAGGCGCGCGCATTGCGCGACGACCGGTTCGGCGGGGTCGAGCCGGTGCACGACCGGCACGGTGTTGATGAACAGGCCGACCATGCCCTCCACGCCGGCGAGCTTCTCGGGGCGGCCGGAGATGGTGGTGCCGTAGACGACGTCGCGCCGGTCGGTGATCCGGCCGAGCAGCAGCGTCCAGGCGAACTGGACGGCGGTATTGAGCGTCATGCCGTTGGCGCGCGCCCACTGCTGTAGCTGCTCGGTCTCGGTGGCGGACAGGCGAAGTCGCGTGGTCTGTGGCACCGCGGAACCGCGATCGCCGGTGCCGTCGGCGAGCACGAGCGGGGCGCTGACCTGCTGGAGGTAGTCGGCCCAGCGGCGGGCGGCGGCGTCGTGGTCCTGGGCGCCGAGCCAGCCGATGTAGTCGCGGTAGGGGCGCGGGGCAGGCAGGCCGTCGAGGCTGCCGGCCGCGCGATAGACGGCGAGGAGTTCGGTGAAGAACACCGCGACCGCCCAGCCGTCCATCAGGATGTGGTGGGCGGTGAGGATCATCCGCTTGCGCGGTGCGGGCGCGTCGGTGACGTCGAGCAGCAGCACCCGCAGCGCGGGACCGCGGCTGAGCACGAACGGCACCCGGCGCTCGGATTCGGCGATCGAGTCGAATTCCGTTGTCCGGGCGTCACGCTCGGTCCAGGGCAGTTCCGCGCGGGACGGGATGATCTGCACCGGCTTGGGCACATCGGTGTCCCAGAACGCGGCGCGCAGGTTCGGATGCCGGTCGAGCATCGCCTGGGCGCTGCGGCGCAGCAGATCGGTGTCGAGCGGGCCGTCGATGTCGACCACGAATTGCATCGTGTACAGGTCGATCTCGGTGCCCGCTATCCGCGACAGGGAGAACAGCCCCTCCTGCAGCGGGCTCAGCGCGAGTACGTCTTCGATCTGCGGCGCACTCATGCTGCGTCCTCTCCTAGCTGCGTGGTCTTGCTGTCCCTGCTCATCCCTGGGCGGACCAGGCGGCCGTCAACGCGGACAAAGCGTCGGCTTCCAGACCCGAGGCGCTCATCGGCGCGTGCGAGACCTGTTCGGGCTTTTCGGCTTGCGTCTGCTCCGAGGCTCCGGCGGCGTCCACCGCGGCGGCGAGTTCGGTGATCGTGGCGCACTCGAACACCAGCTGCGGGGTCAGCGGCAGGCCGAGTTCCACGGCGCGGGCCGACCACTGGATGGAGATGACGCTGTCGCCGCCGAGACCGAAGAAGTTGTCCTCACCGGTGACGTCGTCGATTTCGAGCAACTCCTCGATCAGCGTGATCAGGGTGCGCTCGGTGTCCGAGCCTGCCACCGCGCCGGTGGCGACGCCGGTCGTGGTGACCGGCGCCGGGGCGGCGAGGAGGCGCTCGAGGTCCGCCGCAGGCAGTACCCGCAGGTCGGCGACCGGCAGGTCCGGGGTCTCGGCGAAGGCGCGCAGGGTGGCGGCCAGCGCGTCGGCGATGAGTGCCGCGGTGGCCGGATCGTAGAGATCGGCGTTGACGACGACGCGGACGTCCATGCCGCCGTCGGCGGTCACGTTCAGGCTCAGGTTCAGGTCGAGGAACGAGATGTCGAAGTCGGCGGGCAGCACCGTGACCGTCGACGCGCCCGAGGTCGCGAACGGCAGTGTGGTGGGTGCCCAGTCGGCGCCGCGGAAGTGGATCATGCTCTGGAACAGGGGGTTCCGTGAGCGGGAGCGGCGCGGGTTGAGCGCCTCGACGAGACGTTCGACCGGCAGTTCCTGGTGCGCGTTGGCGTCGAGCACGACGTTGCGGGCACCGAGCACGGTGTCGCGCAGGGTCGGTGCGCCCGACAGGTCGTTGCGCAGGACCACCATGTTGGCGAACAGGCCGATCAGGTTCGTGGTCGCCGGATCGGTGCGAGCCGCCACCGGGGTGCCGAGGGTGATGTCGGTGCCGCCACCGAGGGTGTGCAGCAGCGTGGCGACCGCGGCCTGGCAGACCATGAATTCGGTGGCGCCGCTGCGCATCGCGAGCGCTTCGAGACCGGACCGCACGGTGGCGGGCAGCGCGAAGGTGACCACCTCGCCGCGCTTGCCGAGCACCGGCGGACGCGGACGATCGTGGGCGACCGCGATCTCCTCGGGCACACCGGCCAGCTGGGTTCGCCAGAACTCGATCTGGGTCTGCGCGAACTCGCTCGGCTCGGCCTGGTCGAACAGCTCACGCTGCCACAGGGCGTAATCGGCGAACTGGATCGGCAGCGGGCTCCAGCCCGGCGCGTCGCCCTGTTCGCTGCGCGCCCGGTAGGCGACGGTGAGGTCGTCGAGCAGCACGCCGAAGGAGGCGTGGTCGGCGACGATGTGGTGCACCAGCAGCGACAGCACATGGGTGTCCGCGTCGAGCACCAGCAGTTCGGCGCGGATCAGCGGCTCGCCGTCGAGGGTGAAGGCGTAGTCGGCGATGGCCGCCAGTTCCGCGGTGAGCTCGCCGGGAGCGATCTCCCTGATGGGCAGCGGCACCGCGGTGGCGGGGTGCACGACCTGGTACGGGACGCCGTCGTGTTCGGGGAAGGTGGTGCGCAGGGACTCGTGCCTGGCGACGACATCATCGAGTGCCGAACGCAGTGCGGCGATGTCGAGCGCACCGTCGAAACGCATGGTCAGCGGCAGATTGCCGACCGAACCGGCGCCTTCCATGCGGTACTGGAACCACATGGCCAGCTGCGAGTACGACAGCGGAATCCGCTCGCCGCGCGCGCGTCCGCCGATCACCGGGCGGCTCGACGGTGCGGAGACGGCCGGAGCGGACTCGCCGTCAACGCCCGTCGGGCCGTCGGAACCGGAGCCGGCGCTCGGGTCAGCGTCGTCGTCGAAATCGGAGTCGACAGCATCGAGGTCGATGTCGAATTCGGCAAGGAAGCGGGCGACCAGGTTGGCGGCCAGAGCGGCGGGGGTCGGGCTGTCGAAGACGACGCGAACGTCCAGCTCGACGCCGAATTCCGCGCGCACCTGGGCGACCAGACGCGCGGCGAGCAGCGAGTGTCCGCCGAGTTCGAAGAACGAGTCCTCCGCGCCGACCTCGTCGAGGTTGAACAGCGCGCCGAACAGGGCACACACCTTGCGCTCGGTGGCCGTGGCCGGGGCACGGTGGGTGCGCACGACCGCGGGGGTCGCCGCGGGCAGCGCGCGCTTGTCGAGCTTGCCGTTGACGGTCAGCGGGATCTCGGGGATCACCGCGAACGCGCTGGGCACCATGAACTCCGGCAATGCGCCGGAGGCGAAGGCCTGCACCTGTTCCAGGTCGACGGTGCTCTCGGCGGGCACCACGTAGGCGGCCAGCATGGCGCCGATGGCGGGGTCCTCGGTCACCACGACGACGCAGTGCGCGACGGAGGGATGCGCGGCGATCGCGGCCTCGACCTCGCCGAGTTCGATGCGGAAACCGCGCACCTTGACCTGCTCGTCGGCGCGGCCGACGAAGTCGAGCTCACCGAAGCTGTTGCGGCGCACCAGGTCACCGGAGCGGTACAGGCGGGCGCCCGGGGTGAACGGGTCGGCGACGAAACGCTGCGCACTCAGTGCGGGGCGGTCCAGGTAGCCGCGGGCCAGCTGGTCACCACCCAGGTACAGCTCGCCGACGACACCGTCGGGCACCAGTTGCAGCGCCTCGTCCAGAACGTAGGTGTAGACGTTGCGGTTGGGGATGCCGATCGGCACCACACCGGTGCCCTGCGGACCCTCGACCGGCATGTGCGTCGAGCAGACCACGGCCTCGGTCGGGCCGTAGTGGTTACGCAGTTCGGCCTCGAGCGTGTTGGCGAACCGGTCGGCGACCTCGCCGGGCAGCGCCTCGCCACCGACGGGAACCTGGCGCAGCGAACGCCATTCGCTCACCTCGGGCAGCAGCAGGAAGGTGCTGAGCATCGACGGCACCATGTGCAGCACGGTCACCTGGCGACGCGTGATGAGGTCGGCGACGTAGCGGATATCGCGGAAAGCGTTGGGCTTGGGCACGATCAGCTGCGCACCGACGGTGAGGGTGATGGCGATGTCGACCAGCGAGGCGTCGAAACTCACCGACGAGGACTGCATCAGCCGGTCCTCGGCGGTCATGCTCCAGTCGGCGGTGAAGCAGACGATGTGTTCGGCGATCGCCAAGTGCGGCACCGGAACACCCTTGGGCTTGCCGGTGGAGCCGGAGGTGTAGATGACGTAGGCGAGGTTCGCGGGCAGCAGCGGGCGCAGCCGGTCCGCGTCGGTCGGCGCGGTCTCGGGCAGCTCGGCCGCCATCGACTCCGCGGCCGCCAATTCGACTGTGCCGAGCAGCAATCGGGGGTTCGCGTCCTCGACCAGGTACTCGATCCGGTCCTCCGGGTAGGCCGGGTCGATCGGCAGGTACGCGCCGCCCGCCTTCAGCACCGCGAGCACGGCGACGATGAACTCCACCGAGGTACCGAGGCGAAGGCCGACGATGTCCTCGGTGCCGATGCCCTGCCCGATCAGCCAGTGCCCCAACCGGTTCGCGCGCGCGTGCAGCGCGCCGTAGCTGAGCTCGATGTCGTCGGAGGCCAGCGCGCTCGCGTCGGGGGCGGCGGCAGCGGCGGCCTCGAGCAGCGCGACGAGGGTGGTCGCCGGCTGGTCGACGAGCACGCCGTGCGAGCGCTCCAGCAGCGCGGCGCGGTCGGCGGCACCGAGCATGTCGAGGTCGCCGAGCCTGCGCCGCGGGTCGCGCAGCGCGGCGTCGAGGAGCTGGCCGAAGTGCGCGAGCAGCTGGTCGACGATGGCTTCGGTGAGCACGTCGGTCTGGTATTCGGCTTCCACCACCGCGGTGCCGTCGTCCTCGAGGACGACGGCAAGGGCCAGCGGCACCTGCGCGCTCGCGGCGCCGAGGTCGAGCTGGGCGGAGGTGACGCCGTCGATGGCGAAGCCGTCGGCGCTCTTGCGCACGCTGAAGCCGAGCCGGACCAGCTGGTCCATGCCGTCGCGACCGGCGACGCGGTCCGGGTTGGCCTCGCGCACAACACGATCGATGCCGACGCCGCGTCGCGCGAAGGCGCCCGCGCAGGTGTCGCGCACAGCGGCGACGAGGTGGGCGAAGTCGTCGCGCGCGCCGAGGGTGGCGCGCAGCAGCAGGGTGTTGCCGAAGTAGCCGATGAGCTGTTCGGTGCCGGCGGGACGGTCGGTGACCGGGATGGAGACGAGGAAGTCCTCGGCGGCGGTGTAGCGGTGCACGAGGGCGTCGAAGCCGGCCAGCAGCACCATGAACGGGGTCGCGGCCTGTTCGCGCGCGAATTGTTCGGTGCGGCTGACGAGATCGGCGGGGAGGCGGTGGGTGCGGCGCTGGGCGTTGCGGCCGGGGTTGGCGGCGGCGGAGCCCGGCAGCTCGAGTGGTTCGGGCAGCGGGCGCAGGGCATCGCGCCAGTAGGCGACGTCGGCCTCGGCGGGTTCGGCGGTGGGCGCGATCGCGGCGAACTGGACGGTGTCGCCGCCTGCCCGCACGGCACCCGCACCGCGATAGGCGGCGTTCAGCTCGGCGAAGAACACGGCCCAGGAGTCGTCGTCCCAGCAGATGTGGTGGATGGCGAACAGCACCACATGCTCGTCGGCGCCGGTGCGGATCAGGGTGGCGCGCAGCGGCAGTTCGGTGCCGAGGGCGAAGGGGCGGCCGAACTCGCGCCGGGCCAGCACCTCCACCCGCAGGTCACGACCGGATTCGGCCAGGTCGGTCAGGTCGTGGGTCTGCCACTCGGCGCGCGCGTCGTCGGTGAACACCTGGAACGGCTCGCCGTCGGCATCGGCGCCGTAGGTGCTGCGCAGGATGTCGTGGCGGGCCACCACCGTGTCGAAGGCGGCGCGCAGCCGGTCGGCGTCGAGTGGGCCGGTGAGCCGGTAGGCGACGCAGATGGTGAGGGCGGTGTCGTCGGCGTCGCGGGTCTGCAGGAACCACATGCGGCGCTGGCCGGGCGTGAGCGGACGCCGCTCCCCCGCCACGATCCGCGGCACGGCGACGGGTTCGGTGGTGGCGGCGGCCATGCCGCTCGCACGCAGTTTCTGCTGCAGCAGCAGCTTGCGGCGTTCCGCGACGGACAGGGTGGCTTCGGTGTCTGACATGTTCTTCGGCCCCTCAGCCCTGGTTGGTGTTCTGTGCCATCAGCAGCACGACGTCGTCGAGCGACGCGCCGCCGAGAATCGCCGCGACCGGCAGATCGCGATCAAGTTCCGCCTTGACCCGCTTGCGGAAGTCCAAGGCCTGCAACGAGTCGAGGCCGAGGGCGACCAACGGCATGGTGGCGTCGATGGATTCGGCGCTGTCGCCGCCGATCACCTTGAGCAGTTCGGTGCGCATGCGCAGGTCGAGCGGGGTGCTGTCGGCCGGTGCGCTCGCCGGTGCCACGCGCACGGTGGGCGCGGCGTCGGCAGTGGGCTGCGGGCTCACGGCACCGGAGGCCTCGGCCGAACCCGCCTGCCGCACAAGCGCACTGGATTCCAGACCGGTGATCACGCTGTCCTGGCCGAAGGCGCCGAGCACCTCGCGCAGGAAGTCCCAGTCGGCGGCGATGATCATGCCGTCGCGGACGGGCTCGGCGAGCCCGGCTTCGATCGCGTCGGCGGGCACCATCGGGTACACGCCTGCCTCTTCCACGCGGGCGAAACCGGCGTCGTCGAGCGGACCGGCCACGCTCCACAGGCCCCATTGCAGGCTGGCCGCGGCGATGCCACGTGCGCGCAGCCTGCGGGCGGCGACGTCGAGCATGCGGTTGGTCACCGCGTACAGGATCTGGCCGCGGCCACCCAGGGTCGCCGCCATGGACGAGCACAGCAGGACGCGCGCGTTGCCTGCCAGCGGTGCGGCGTCGACGAGGTTGTCCAGGCCACGCAGTTTGGCGCTGGCTGCGGTGTTGACGTCGGCGGCGGTGATCTGGTCGAGTTCGGCGTCGACGTAGTTGACGGCGGCGTGGATCACCAGGTCGACCGGGCGATCGGCGATCTCGGCGCCGAAGGCGGCCGCCGCATCGGCATCGCTGACGTCGCACGCTCGCACCACGATCTCGGTGTCACCGAGACCACGCAAGCGAGTCAGTTCGCCTGTCAGCGCCTCGGTTTCGCCGCTGCGGCTGAGCAGGGTGACGCGACCGGCGCCGGTGCGCGCCAGGTGGTCGGTGAAGCGCAGACCCAGCTGACCGGTGCCGCCGACGATCACCACATGATCGAGATCGGTTCCAAGCGAACCCGTTTCGACGACGGTATCGGGAACCAGGCGCTTCACGAACACCTTGCCCGACCGCAGCGCCAGCTCGGCCTCACCGGTGGAGTGCACGGCGCCGACGATCTTGGCTGCCTGCGCGGACGCGGGTTCGTCCACGGCGAGATCGAGATGCCGGAACAGGATGCCGGGGTGTTCGATTCCGACGCTGCGGAATCCGGCGGTGACGCCCGACTGGAACAGTGCGGGGATCGGATCGCCGTCGTGCACGGTCTCACCGCCGACGGTCAGCAGCCAGCACTCGCCGCCGGGGCGCAACGCGGATAGCGCGGGGGCCCAGGCACGTTCGGCGAAGAACGCGGTGAGCGCGTCTACCGCACCGGCGCTGTCGTCGGTGGCGCTCGGCGGGAGCAGGATGATCACGGAGTCAGCAGCGGGCGTGTCGCCGTTGGCCGGCTGGCCACCGAGGGCACCGTCGAGCTCTGCCCGGCCGTTCGCACCCGGCACGGCCGCGGCAGCGTCCTGCCGGTCTGCGCGGGCGGCGCCGGCGAGCACGCGCGCGTCGGCGCCGTGGCGGTCGGCAGCGGTGACCAGTGCGGCGGCCAGCTCGGCGCAGTCGCCCGTCGGGTCGACGAGAAGCAGACTGCGCGGTGCGGTCAGCGAGCGGCGCCGCAGCGGGGTCCACTGTTCCACCAGCCGTTGCGGTTTCGGCGTGGTGACCACGAGTTCGGCCGGTGTCTCGTGTGCGCCGAGAGGCGCCCAGAGGCGCTTGGGTGCGGTGATGGTGTGCGGGAAATCGCGCAGCGGGAGGGTGACGGAGTCGTCGGCACGCAGTGCGCCCCAGCGATAGTCGGCGTCGAGGACGGCGACCTGAGCCAGGTTGCGGGTGAACTCGGACAATCCCTCCGCGGTGCGCAGCGAGGTGCCGAGGACGCGGAAGTCGCACGGGGGCAGGCCCGGGCGGTTCGGGACCAGGCCGAGGTTCTCCTGCAGTGCCAGTTGCAGCACCGGATGCTCGGCGACCTCGATCAGCAGGTCGACGCCGTCACTACCGGCGCTGACCACGGCGCGGTCGAACCGGACGCGGTTGCGCAGGTTCCAGAACCAGTACTCCTCATGGGTGAGGTCCGGCGTGATCGCCTCACCGAGAGTTGCGCCATAGCAGGCGATCTCGGATTCGGTGAAGTGGGTGCCGCTCATCTCGTCGCCGAGGAAGCCTTCGAAATCGGACCGCACCTCGGCGACGATCGAGGTGTGCGCCGGGTAGGCGACCCGGATCTCCCTGGCGAACTGGCCGCGTGCGGTGGCCGCGGCCACCAGGTCTACGACAGTGTCGCGGTCGCCCGAGATCGCCAGGATGTGCGGCGAGTTGACCACCGCGAGTTCGGCCCAGCCCGAATGCCGGGCCATCAGCGCTTCCACACCCTCGCGGTCCATACCGAACACGGCCATGGAATAGCCGCGCGGCGACAGCCGCTCGACCAGGCGGGCGCGGTGGGTCACCGCGAGCACCGCGTCGCGCAGGGTCATCACGCCCGAGACCGCACCGGCGGCGAGCTCGCCCTGGCTGTGGCCGATGGTCGCGTGCGGGTCGACGCCTGCCGCGCGCCACAGGGCGGCAAGGCCGGTCATGTGGAACATCAAGGCGGGCTGGACTTCCCAGACCGTATCCTCGAACTGGCCCTCGTTGCCGAGCAGGTAGTGCAGCGGCTGGGAGTGGCCGAAGCGCTCCTCGTGGAGGGCGGCGCATTCGTCGACCACTGCCCGGTAAGCCTGCGACTGCTCGTAGAACAGCGCGCCCATACCCGGGCGCTGGCTGCCCTGACCGGGGAAGACGAAGCCGATCTTGCGGGCGCTCGCCGCGGTGTCGGCCTGCACGACCAGGTCGTGAGCGGCGCCGGTCGCGATGGCGTCGAGAGCGGACAGCAGGTCGCTCGCCTGCGCTGTTCCGGTCGTCGGAGCGGCCAGGATCAGCGCGCGACGGCGGCGAGGTACGCGGGTACGGAACAGCATGTCCGCCAAGCGTTCCGCGGTGACCTCGGGGTGCGCTTCCAGGTAGCCGCGCAGGGCAGCGGCTTCGGCCCGCAACCCGTCGACGCTGTCGGAGGACAGCAGGACGGGAACGGAGCCGTCGGGCAGACGGTACTCAGCCATGGTTGGTCTCCTCCAGCACCGGCAGGCCGACGATGGCGTGCGCATTGGTTCCCGCGACACCGAACGAGGACACCGCCGCATAGCGCAGGCCGTCCGCGCGCGGCGCCCAGTCGGTGAGTTCGGCGGCGAGCCGCAGACTGGTCGCGTCCCAGTCGATATCGGTGGTCGGGGCGTCGGCCCACAGGCTCGGCGCGATCACGCCGTTGGCGCCGCACAGCAGCACCTTGATCAGCCCGAGCATGCCCGAGGCGGCCTGGGCGTGGCCCGCGTTGGACTTCACCGAGCCGAGCAGCGGGCCGTCGTCGCCGCGCTCCGGAGCGCCGTAAGTGGCCGCGAGCGCGGTCAATTCGAGCGGATCACCGACGGCGGTGCCGGTGCCGTGACCTTCGATCAGGCCGATGTCGTTCGCGCTGATCCCGGCCGCGGCGACGGTGTCCTCGATGAGCCGCTGCTGTGCCGTCGCGCTGGGGACCGCGATCGGCGCACCGGCGCCGTTGTGGTTGACCCGCGAACCGAGCAGCTGCCCGTAGATCCGGTGCCCGAGCGCCTTCGCGCGCGATTCCCGTTCCAGCACGATGACACCCGCGCCTTCACCCCACAGGGTTCCGGTGGGGTCGGCGGCGTAGGAACGGCAGTGGCCGTCGGTGGCCAGTGCGTTGTTCTTGGAGAACTCGTAGAACGCGCCGGGCGAGCCCATCACGCACACACCGCCGGCCAATGCCCACTCGCATTCGCCGGCCCGGATCGCCGAGGCGGCCTGGTGCACGGCGGTCAGCGACGAGGCGCACGCGGTGTCGACGCTGATCGACGGGCCGACCAGGCCGAGCCCGTGCGAGATGCGTCCTGCGACCGCGCCGAGCGCGGTGCCGGTGGCCCGGTAGCCGCTGTACTCGTTGACCTCCCCGACGCGGGGCCCGTACTCGACCGTCGAGACGCCCATCCACACACCGGCCGAATCACCGTCGAGCGCACCGGGATTGATGCCGGCGTGCTCGAGCGCGCGCCACGCCACCCGCATGGCCACCCGCTGCTGCGGATCCATGGCGACCGCTTCGCGCGGGGTGATGCCGAAGAACTGGGCGTCGAACTCGGTGGCGCCGTCGAGGAAGCCGCCCGCGTCGCGCACGGGGGCCCAGCCGTCGAGCCTGCCGAGGGCGAAGAGCTCGTCGAGCGGCCATTCGCGATCGCGCGGGAACGGGCCGATCAGCTCGCGGCCGGTGGCCAGCGCCGACCAGAACCCGGGCAGGGTGTCGATGCCGCCGGGCGCCTCGATGCCCATGCCGACGATGACGATGGGATCGATCACGGTGCTCATCGGGCCAGCGCCTGACCGGCGAGTACCTCGGCGATGCCGTCGATGTTCTCGTCGATGTAGAAGTGGCCACCCGCGAACAGGTTCACCTCGATCTCGGCGCTGGTGCTGGCCTCCCAGGCGTAGAGGTCACGCGGGCCGACGAACGGATCGTCGTCGCCGCCGAGGACCAGCAGGGGCGCGGCGACCTGGACGTCGGTGCCGCAGGAGTAGGCGTCGAAGGCGCGGTAGTCGGCCTTGAGGACCGGCAGGGCCATCCGCATGACCTCGCGGCTGGCCATCACGTCGGCACCGGTGCCGTTGAGGGCCGCCATGTGGTCGAGCAATTCCTCGTCCTCGGTGGGATGTCCAGGGAGCTCGGCGATCCGGTGCGGCGCGGCCGCCGCGGAGACCACCAGCAAACGCACCGACAACCCGGCAGCCTCGGCCAGCCGGACGAACTCGAACGCGGCGATGGAACCCATGCTGTGGCCGAAGATGGTCAGCGGGGCGCCGGTGTTGTGGGCAGAGTCACGGAAGGCTTCGAAGGCGCCTGCGGCCAGCTCGGGCAGGGTCTCGGCCGCGGCCTCACGCGCCCGGTCCTGACGGCCGGGGTACTGCATGATGACGGTGTCGAAATCCTGACCCATACGCTTGGCGAATACCCGATAGGCCGATGCGCCGGAGCCCGCGTGCGGGAAGACGATCAGCGGCGGTAGGGAGTCGGTCCGGGGGGCCTGGAATTGCCTGATCCAGCCGAGTTCTCTTGCCATGTCGCTCTCCCTCACCGGCCGCGCAGGGTCGCGCCGCCGTTTCACACTGTCCAACTCCGTGCCGAGGCACGGACCGGCCCGACACAGTCGTCCGGGACCGGGGCGAATCCTGTTGCACCCGAGACCGACCCGGTTCCGCCATGGCTGGCAACCACCGGGCGATCGGTCGGGCAACAGTAACACCAAGGCATTAGTATAGGCTAGCCTTACCAATCGACGTGACGAAGATTACGATTGAAATGGAGTACGGAGTAAATGAATCCCGCCGGGACCCTCTACGCGCTACCCCGCGAGCAGTCTGATCTGCCCGCCGAGGTGGCCGCCGCACCGGCGCCGGCGCTGCCGATCTTCGCGGCGCCCTTCGCCCTGCGTATGGCCGACCCGGACGGCACCGATCCCGAACTGCTCGCCGAGTGGATGGCCCGCCCGCACCTGCTCGAGTCGTGGGAACAGGACTGGGACGCCGATCGCCGCCGCACCGATTTCCAGGTGCAGCTGGCCGGAACCTATTCGCGCCCGTGCGTTCTCAGCCTCGATTTCGCGGTGCTCGGTCAGCCGGAACTCGGCACCCGCGACATCGCCTACGTCGAGTTCTACCGCGCCGCCAAGGACGAGATCGGCCGCCTCTACGACTCGGCTCCCGGCGACATCGGCTTCCACATCGCCACCGCCGATCCGGCCGTGATCGGCAAAGGCATCATGACCGGCTGGATCGCCACGATGGTCACCGCGGTCTTCGCCGCGAACCCCGACTGCCGCCGCGTCATGGGCGATCCCGACCACCGCAACCAAGCCATCTGCCGCAGCCTGTCCAAGGCGGGCTTCCACCTGGTCGACGAATTCGACGTGCGTCCCGACCGCCGTATCGCGCTCTACGCGGCGCCGCGCACCCCCGATGACATGCCGGTCGCCCGTCCCTGATCACCGGCGTAATCGTGCAATCCGCCTTCACTCAGTCAGTTTTCTGACTGCCGCGGCGCCGATTGCACGATTACGCCAGTCTTCCGGCCGCTCAGCGTGCGGCGGCGGCCCGCTCCCCCGCCCGCGCCCGAACCCGCTCGGTGCGCAGCACCCGGTCCGAGAGTTCGCCGAGGCAGCTGAGATTGGGGAAGCCGGGGCCCTGGGCCATCGCGGCCATGTTCGGCAGGTACAGCTTGCCGGCCAGTCCGGTGACGGCCAGGTCGTAGCCGATCGAGGACTCGATGCGCTGCTGGGTCAGCGGGCCGCCCACCGCGAGCTCGAGCAGGTCGGCGGTCTGCTGGTCGAACATGTCGAGGAACCACAGCGGCTGACCGCCGGTGGCGTCGACGACCAGGTCGAAGTTGTGCACCTGGTCGGCGCGCAGCTCGTTGGTCAGGGTCAGCGACAGCGACTCGCCCTGCGGCGCGATCTTGGTGACCCGGCCCTGCAGGTGGTGCACCCGGTTGTCGCCGAGCAGGCTTTCCTGCACGCGCACCGAGAACACGCCGCGGTCGGTGCGCCGGATGACGTCGCGGCGTTCCTGGATGCTCAGCGCGTTCCACTTCACCGGGTCGCTGAACAGCGAGTTCTCGAAGAAGCTCTCGCCGCGGGTGTAGAGCGTCGCCATCGGCGAGATCACCGAGATGGTGAGCATCTCGTGGCGGACGAGCTCGTCCAGGGCCGAGCCCGCGGTCTCGCCGCCGCCGATCACCGCGGCGCGGGAGGCGGCCGGGAGGCTGCGCTTGCCCGCGAGGTCCCAGAACTTCGCGATGCTGAGCACGCGCGGGTGTTCGGCGAGCGCGCGGCTGCTGCGGCCGGGGCCGGTGATCATCAGACCGTCGGCGGTGAGCTCGGTGCGGTTGCCGTCGGCGTCGACGACGCCGACCTGCCACTGGTCACCGACGGCGTTGCCACCGTGGCGGATCTGCTCGACCCGGCCGAGCACGAGCTCGAGGTCGATGGACTTGGCGACCCACTGCAGGTACTTGGCCCACACGTGATGCTGCGGGCTCGGCCTGCCGCGGTCGATCCACTCGGCGAAGGTGCCGTGCTCGATCAGGAACGAGGTCCAGCTGAACGCCGACATCGCCTGGTCGATGTCGCGGTTGTGCCCGCGCGCCCAGGTGGAGTGGTAGGGGAAGCCGATGTCCTTTTCCGGGCTGGTGCCGAGCCGGTGCTGACCATCGGTCCAGCCGCCGCTGGGTAGCCAGTTGCCGCCGACCGCGTGCGACTCGACGACGACAACGCGTGGGGCGGGCAGGCCGAGGGTGCGCAGGACATGCGATTTCGCTGCCACCGCAAGGGCTTTCGGCCCCGCGCCGACTACCAGGAGGGTTTCCACCGGTTTGTTCTCCACTCTCTCACGCATATCGCGCCGGGATCGTCCACAGGGCGATTGCCCGGACACGGCTCCCATATTTGCATAGGCTTACCTTATCTGACCAAACGCGCCCGCGAACGCCTATGCAGACAAACAAGTGACCTTAGGCTAACCTAACGGCATGGGTAAGGGATTGAATGGCCTGATTACCAAGGCCTGGGGCGGCGCCGACTACAAGCTGACGGTGACATCCAACGAGCAGATCACCGACAAGTTCGTGCGGATCGGCTTCACCATGGGCGGACTGCTCGCCGACCACCCGGTGCACCCCACCCAGTGGGTCCGCCTGTGGATTCCGGACGCCGAGAGCGACAAGCTGCACCACCGCGGCTACACCCTCGTCGACCCGAACCCGGAGGCCGACACCGCCAGCATCGACTTCGCGCTGCACAACGGCCCGGCCGCCGACTGGGCGCTCCGCGCCAAGCCGGGCGACATCCTCGACGTCACCGTGCTCGGCTCGGACTTCCAGCTGCCGGAACAGACTCCCAGCGAGTACGTCGTCTTCGGCGACACCGCCTCGCTGCCCGCCATCAATTCGCTGCTCGACGCCATCGGCGACACCCCGGCGCGAGTCTGGCTGGAATGGCAGTACGAGTCCGACCAGACCATCCCGGTGCGCAACAAGCCGCACCACCAGCTCACCTGGCTGCAGCGCATCGACGACGGCCGCCTGATGCGCGAGGCCGCGCAGGAGATGACCTGCCCCGCCGACGCGTTCGCGTGGGTCGCCTGCGACGGCCACACCACCCGCTCGATCGTAAAGGCTCTCAAGGGCCAGCACGCGCTGCCCAAGACCGCGGTCAAGTCGCAGGCCTACTGGAAGTGAGGCCGGGCGTCATCCCCCAGGCTGACGGCGATCGGTCCTCACGGCTGATGCGGGCGTAGTCGATACTGCGGCAAGCTGATCGGGCAAGTCGGGAACTCCCGAGCCGATCAGGTCGAATCGAGCGCCCGTGTCTGTCATTCATGCCGTATTGCTGGTTTCCACCGTGGCGCTCGCGACCGCGCTGGTCGCGGCGCCGCGGATCGGCAGGCGGGTGGCACCGTTCGCCCTGCCGGTGCTCATCATCGGCAGCCTTCTGCTCTGGGTCCTCGAAGGCTATTGGCACTGGTGGCCGCTGTATCTGCTGATCGCGCTGATGTTCGCGTTCGTGGTGACCGATGCCGCCGGGGCTCGCCGCCGGGTGTGGTTCCGCGCCGGGATCGGCGTGCTCGCCGTGGTGTCGATCCTGCCGTGGGCGGTTCCGCCCTCCCCGGAACTGCCTGAACCCACCGGGCCCTACGCGGTCGGGTCGGAGATCTTCCGGTGGGTCGACGAGCAGCGGCCCGAGCCGGCGACCACGGCCGATGATCGGCGCAATGTCGTTGTCCAGGCGTGGTATCCGACCGAGATCGAGTCCGGTCGGCAGTGGGTGTATCTCGACGGGCGAGACCAGCTACCGTCGCGAGTGTCCGGGATTCCGGGCTTCTTGCTGTCGGACCTCAGCATCGACACCAACGCGACGGCCGATGTCCCGGTGTCACCGGCCAGGGACCGCTGGCCGGTGGTTCTGTTCTCCCCCGGCTACGGCGCGCCGCGCGCCTTCTACTCCGGGCTCATCGCCGACCTGGCCAGCCGCGGTTTCATCGTCCTCGCCGTCGACCATCCCTATGAATCGGCCGTGACCGAGCTCGCCGACGGCACCATCGCCACGACCGTCGAGAACATCGCCGCCGACGACCCCGACGCGATCCGATTCATGACCGAACGGGTCGAAACCCGCACTGCCGACCTGCGATTCGTCCTCGATCAGCTGGCCCGCCCGGAAATCCTCGGCCCGCTAGAGAACAGGCTCGATCCCGCGCATCTCACTGTGATCGGACATTCCCTCGGCGGCGCCGCCGCACTGGCGGCACTGTCGGCCGACCAACGATTCACCGCCGCAGCCAATCTCGACGGCACTCTCTACGGCGACCTCCCCGAGCGCGCGCTGAACCGGCCGGTCCTGTTGCTGGAGAGCGATCATGCCGAGACCGGCCACTCTCAGCGCTACCTCGACGGGAATCGGAGTCTGCTGGAACGGTTGCAGGCGCCCGGTTTCCGCTACGAGTTCAGCGAGGCGGACCACTACAGCTTCACCGATGTCCCCCAATTCCTCGCCGCCCCCGTGCGTTTCGTGGTGACCGAGCTGACCGGCGGGTCAAGGGGCGCGGCGAACACCCAACGCGCCACCAACGACATCCTGACGCCGTTCCTGCTGGGTAGACACTGCGAGGTCGACCACGCCGCGACCAGCCATGCCGGGGTCACGGGCGGCCCGGTGCGCCGCTAGCGAGGCGGGTGGCGCACGGGGGCGATTTCGGTCAAGGTGGACGGCGGAACGCAGTACGGAAACCACCACTCGCGAGGAGTACGCCCGTGTCCGTTCTCGATGAAAGCACACCCTTCGGTGCCACTGTCGCCAAGCGGCTGGCCGACGAGCACCTCATCTGGCTGACCACGATCGGCGCGGGCGATACACCGCAGCCGAACCCCGTGTGGTTCCTGTGGGAGGACGGCACCTTCCTCATCTACACCGAGCCGACGGCGAAGCGACTGCGGCATCTGGCACGCAACCCGCGGGTCGCCTTGAATTTCAACAGCTCCGCCGCCGGTGGCGAGATCGCCGTATTCACCGGAACCGCCCGGATCGGCGAGGCGGTGAGCGAGGCCGTGCGTGCCGGCTATTCGCGCAAGTACACCCAGGGCTTCGCCGAGATCAAGATGTCGGAGGCCGACTTCTACAAGACCTACTCGATCCCGATCCACATCACTCCGGATCGCCTTCGCGGCTTCTGAATACACGAAAAGGGCCGTCTCGCCGTGCTGGCGGGGCGGCCCTTTTCGTCGCGGGTCAGGCGGAGACGGGCTCGAGCCGCCAGCCGGTCGCGCGCTCGCGTTCGTTCCAGAACGCGGCGTAGCGGCCGCCGAGATCAAGCAGCTCCTGATGGGTGCCGCGTTCGGCGATGCGGCCCTGGTCAAGGAACAGGATCTGATCGGCGTGGGCGATGGTCGAGAGCCGGTGCGCCACGACCAGAACCGTCTTGTCCTTGGTCAGTTCGTGGATGCCACGCACGACGACGGCCTCGCTGTGCGGGTCCAGCGCGCTGGTCGCCTCGTCGAGCAGGACGATCGGGGCGTCCTTGAGCAGGGCACGGGCGATCGACACGCGCTGGCGTTCACCGCCGGACAGCGACGCGCCGCCCTCACCCACCGCGGTGCCGAAACCGTCGGGCAGCCGGTCGACGATCTCGTCGACCCTGGCGGCGACGGCAGCGCGCTCGAGTTCGGCGTCGGTGGCGTCGGGCTTGCCGATGCGGATGTTGTCGGCGACCGAGCGGTTGAACAGGTAGACGTTCTGGAAGACCAGCGAGAGCTGGTCGAGCAGGGTGTCCGAAGGCTGTTCGCGCACATCGTGTTCGCCGACCGAGACCGCGCCGGAGTCCACGTCGTAGAAACGGGCGGCCAGTCGCAGCAGGGTGGTCTTGCCCGCACCGCTCGGCCCGACGATGGCGGTGGTGGTGCCCGCCGGGACGGTGAAGGTCAGGTCCGACAGCACGGGTTCGCCGGGGCGGTAGCCGAAGCTGACCTCGTCGAAGACCACGGCGGCCGCGCCGGGCGTCACCGGTTCGGTGGGCGTGGGCAGCGGTTTTTCAGCCAGCAGATCGGTGATCCGGTCGGCGGCCGCGGCGGCCGAACGCAGGGCGGCGCCGAGCTGAGCGGCCTGGTTCACCGGCTCGATGAAGCGCGAGCTCACCGCGATCAGCGCGATCGCCGCGGCGGCGGAGATCGAGCCGTCGGTCACCTGGACCACCGCGATGTAGGCCAGCACCAGGAACACCGCCTGCACGAACAGCGCGAAGACGATCAGACCGGGCACGGTCGCGACCATCATCTTCCGCACCGCCGAACGCTGACCGACCAGCGCGGCGTCGAGCGCCTTGTTACCGGCGCCGACCGCGCCGAACGCGCGCAGCACCGGCTGGGCCTGCGCGAATTCCACCACCCGGGAATCGGCTTCGGCCGCCGCGGTGTGCAGGCGCGCGTCGGCGCCGGTGTAGGCGCGGTTCGCGAGATTGTTGACCAGGTAGAGCACCGGCGCGGCGAGCAGCATGGCCAGCCCGATCCGCCAGTCGATGAACAGCATCCCGAGCGCGACGACCAGCGGCACGATGATGCCGGTGAGCACCTTGGTGAGCAGGTAGGCGATCAGGCCCTGCATCTCGCGGACCTGCTCGACCATGACCCGCGAGAGCGGGCCCGCGTCGCGGTCCTCGAACCAGCCCAGCGGCAACGCGTTCAGCTGATCGCCGAGCCGGGTCTGCAGACCACGCTGCATGCCGAGACCGATCCGCAGGCCGATCACGGCCTGCTGGTAACCGAAGACGACCACACCGGCCACGGCCACGGCCATGCCGAGCGCCCACAGCCAGGCGCCGCTCAGGTCGTCACCGAACAGCGCTTCCAGCACCGGAACCAGCAGCAGATACGCGATGGCCTGGCACAGCGCCTGCACCACGATGGCGGCGAGCAAGCGCGGGATCAGCGGAGCGAACTCCGCGGGGACGAGGCGGAAAACCTTGCGAATCATCGTGTTTCCTCCACCAGGGCGAGCGTGCCGAGCGCGGCCTCGTTGATCTCCCACAGCCGCTGATACAGCCCACCGGCGGCGCGCAACTCGGCGTGCGTGCCCTGCTCGACGAGCGTTCCGTTCTCCAGCACCAGGATTCGGTCGACGCCGGTGATGGTGTGCAGCCGGTGCGCGATCACCAGCACGGTGCGGCCCGCGACGAGCGCGGCCAGCGCGTCCTGGACCGCGGCCTCGGATTCGGGGTCGGCGAAGGCGGTGGCCTCGTCGAGGACGAGCACCGGGGTGTCGGCCAGCAGCGCGCGAGCGATCGACAACCGCTGCGCCTCACCCCCGGACAGCGACGCGTCGACACCGATCTCGGAGTCGTAGCCGCGCGGCAGCGCCATGATCCGGTCGTGGATCTGGGCGGCCCTGCTCGCCCGTTCGATGGCGGCGTCGTCGGCATCCGGGCGCGCGAGCAGCAGGTTCTCCCGGATCGAGCCGCGGATCAGGCGCACATCCTGGAACACGAAGCCGACGGTGCGGTAGAGATCTTCGCTGGTGAACTCGCGAATATCGCGGCCGTCGATGGTGATCCGGCCCGCGCCGACGTCGTAGAAGCGGGGCAGCAGTTTGGCCAGGGTCGACTTGCCGGAGCCGCTCGGGCCGACCAGCGCGGTGATGGTGCCGGGGTGCAGTTCGAGATCGACTCCGCGCAGCACGTCATGGCCGGTGCGGTAGGCGAATTCGACGCCGTCGAAGCGGACGACACCGGCTTGGCTTGCCGGGCCGGTGCTCGTCGTCGGCGCGGTATCCAGCTCCGGGGTCTGCTGCAGTTCGTGCAGCCGCAGCGCCGCGGCGCCACCGGCCCGCAGCGCCTGCGAACCGTAGCCGAGGCCGAGCAGCGAGCTACCGATACCGAGGCCGACCAGCAGGAACGGCAGCAGGTCCAGCGGGTTGAGCCAGTCGAGGCCGACGAAAGCCAGCCCACCGACGACCATGATCAGCATGACGAAGACCGGCATGACGACGATGTCGGAGGCCGACTGCACGCGGATGATCGGCATCTTCATCCGCTGCGCCGCCTGCACCTGACCGTCGACCGCGCTCTGGAACTCGGTGTGCGCCTTGCCCGCCTGACCGAACGCCCGGACGACCTGGATGCCGTCGACGAATTCGATGGTGGCCTCGGAGGTGCGCCGTTCCCAGCGGGTGTAGACGGCGAGCCGGTCGCGGCCGTCGCGGTCCATGATCTTGCCGAACAGGACGAAGTAGGCGATCAGCGGGATCAGCAGCACCAGGGTGAGCCGCCAGTCGACGGTGAACAGGTAGCCGAGGGTGACCAGCGGGACCACCAGCGCGCCGACGAACTCGAGCCGGGCATGGGCGACGAGGTAGTGCAGTGCCTCCACGTCGTCGCGCAGATACGTCTTGACCTCGCCGGAGCTGCGTTCACCGAACCAGCCGAGCGGCACCCGGGTCAATTTGTCCGCGAGCAGCCTGCGCAGGGTCAGCTGGTAGCCGGCGTCGACGGCGTGCGACCAGGTCAGCGCCACCGCCTGCAGCAGCGCGCGCACGATCAGCACCACAACGGCCGCGCCGAACAGCCACCACACGCGATCGGTGTCTACCGGGGTTTCCAGCAGTTCCCGGCAGGCGGCCACGATCAGCAGGAACGGCACGACGGTGCAGACCGAGGCGACGGCGACGAGCAGGCTCGCCAACGTCAGCATCCCCGACACCGGTGCCAGAATCTCCTTGCGCGCCTGCGCTTCCTGTTGTTTCTGCGCTTTCGCGACCGCCTTGGGTGGCCGGTTCCCCGACTCCGCCCCCGGCGGCGGCGCTACCTGCACCGTCATAACTTCTCGCCCTCTCGACCTGTCCACGGCAAATGTGCCAAGGGTAGGTTAGCCTAAGTTGAGCGGTCGTGGCCGACCGGGGAAGCTTGTGTGAACTGCCAGTCAACCCCCTCGGCAATTCGACATTCCGGGCGTAATTTCCTCCCTACCTCTAAATCACTGAGCGCGGCGGGAGAGCGAAAATGTTTGTCACGTCAATAATTTCGGCGATTGCGGACTGCCAGGCCGATCCGGGAAACCTGACACCCGATCAAGCGCACCGGGCCATGCAGATTCATCTCGAATGCAGCGTCGATCTGTGCCGGGTGCGGCGGCGGGCTCGGCAAACCCTTGTCGAAGCGAAATTGATGGTGCTCGATCAGCGGGCCGGTTAACGTTTTCTCGTGTTCACTCCGCTGCCATCCTCGGCCGCCTGGCTCCATCGCGAGGCGCGCATCGGATTCGAAGTGACCTATTTCCGCGACGATGATCGCGGGGTTTTCGTCGAAGGGTGCGCGACCGCGGTCGAGGACGGCCTCCCCTGGGCGATCGACTATCGGCTCCGGGTCGACGGCAGCTGGCATACGCGGTCGGCGCGGATCACCGGCCGCTATCCCGACGCCCGGCGTTCGCTCACGCTGCAGTCCGACGGGCTCGGGCGCTGGCAGGTCGACGGGGTGCATTCCCCCGAACTCGACGGATGTCTCGATGTCGACCTGGAGGCGTCGGCGTTCACCAACGCGCTGCCGGTGCACCGGCTGCACCTGGCGGTCGGCGACGCGGCGGACGCTCCGGCCGTGTACGTGCGCGCCGCCGACCTCGCGGTGACCCGGCTGCCACAGCACTATCGCCGGATCACCGACGAGGCTGGTCAGCGCTACGACTACAGCGCCCCGGCCGTCGGCTTCCGCGCCACCCTGGCCTACGACGAGTCGGGCTTGATCTTCGACTATCCAGGCTTGGCCGAGCGCACCGCCTGACCGCCCCGCACGCCCGACCCCTAGGGAGGGCAGGCCGACGAAGTCGGCCGTCGCGGCCGTCCCGCCGGTCAGGCGCCGTTGCGTAGGCGACGAAGGAGCAAGCAACGG